>NZ_SSBM01000030.1:0-83308 GCF_004795115.1 Streptomyces sp. A0592 | reverse complement strand
GGGGGCGGGCCGCAGGCCGGCGGGGCGGGCCTCTGGCCGGGCCCGGCGGGGCGGTTACTTCGCGGCGTACCTGACCCGGAGGGCTTCGGTGGCGGCGGAGACCGCCGAGCCGGACGGCCGACCGCCGGGCAGACGTCCGGGCCGACAGGACGGACCGGGGGGCGGGCCGCAGGCCGGCGGGGCGGGCCTCTGGCCGGGCCCGGCGGGGCGGTTACTTCGCGGCGTACCTGACCCGGAGGGCTTCGGTGGCGGCGGAGACCGCCGAGCCGGACGGCCGACCGCCGGGCAGACGTCCGGGCCGACAGGACGGACCGGGGGGCCGGCCGCAGGCCGGCGGGGCGGGCCTCTGGCCGGGGCCGGCGGGGCGGTTACTTCGCGGCGTACCTGGCCCGGAGGGCTTCGGTGGCGGCGGAGACCGCATCCGCCTCCGTCAGCCCCAGCCGGTGCACCCGCTCCGCGAACGCCTGCGCGGCCGACGCCGCCTCGCGCGCCGCGCCCTCCCCCGCCGCGGCGACGAAGGTCCCGTTGCGGCCCCGCGTCTCGATCACCCCGTCGGCCTCCAGCGCCCGGTAGGCCTTCGCGACGGTGTTGGCGGCCAGCCCCAGGTCCTCCGCCAGCCCCCGTACGGTCGGCAGTTTGAAGCCGGCCGGCAGCTTCCCGGACCGGGCCCGGGCGGCGATCTGCGCGCGCAGCTGTTCGTACGGGGCGGCCGAGCCGGCCGAGCCGTCGATGGTGATCTTCAGGTTCGTCGAGCTCACGGGGGTGATTGTCCACCATCGGCGGTTAATTGGGAGGCGCCGGGCGCGCGGGCGCGCATAGCGTCTGCCGCATGACTGTTCTGATCCGCGATCTCCGTCCGGACGACCTCCGTGACGTGGAGTCGGTGGTACGGGTACGCCGTGCGGCCCTGCCGTTCCTGATCACCAGCGCCAGGGACGTGGCCCACGAACTCGCCGGCTCCCACCCCGCCAGACACCACCGCGTCCTCGTCGCCGAGACCGCCGACGGCGAGGTCGTCGGCAGCGCCCAGGCCGGCATCGCCCATGACAGCCCGCGCCCCGGCCAGGGGTACCTCAACGCGTACGTCGACCCGGCCCGCCGCGGCCTCGGCGCCGGCCGGCTCCTGCTGCGCGCCGCCGAGGAGCACCTCACCGCGCGGGGCGCGGTGGACTCGTACGCCTGGGTCCTCGACGAGCCCGCGCACCGCGCCTTCGCCGAGCGGCACGGCTACCGGCCGGGGCGCTCGGCGCACTTCCTGCGCCTGGACCTGACCGCGGCCGCGCTGCCCGCGCTGGCGGACGCGTTCCCGGCCGGGGTGGAGCTGCTGCCCGCGACCGCCTTCGCCGCGGACCCGCGCCCCCTGTTCGCGATCGACGCCGAGACGACGGCGGACGAGCCGGGTGACGTGGCGGCCGATCTCGACGACTACGAGGACTGGCTGACCCACACCTGGCACAACCCCTCCCTCGACAAGGAGCTGACGACCGTCGCCCTGGTCGACGGGAAGGCCGTGGCCTTCAGCGCCGCCCGGACCGACGGCGCCACCCGCTACGGCTCGGCGATGACCGGCACGCTGCGCGCCTTCCGCGGCCGCGGCCTGGCCAAGCTCGCCAAGAACGCCTCCCTGCACCGGGCCCGCGCGGCCGGCTACACGGAGGCGTTCACCGGCAACGACGCCGGCAACGACCCGATGCTCGCCATCAACCGGTGGTTCGGGTACGAGATCTGCGCGACCGAGACGCACTACACGAGGAAGCTGGGGGCACAGTGACCGAGCAGCTGACCGTCGTCCTGTCCAAGGCCGGCCGGACCAAGATCCGCTACCCGGCGACGCAGGTCGCCGACGACGGCGACCGCATCTCCGTACGGGCCCCGTGGGCCGCGGAGGGCGTACGGGACTTCGGCTTCGTCCGCTTCGAGCCGGGCGACGTGTTCGTCGAGCACTTCTGGCGGACCCGCTGGTACGCGGTGAAGGAAGTGCGCACGGGCGACGGCGTCCTCAAGGGCTGGTACTGCGACGTGACGCGTCCGGTCCACGTCCAGAGCGGGGAGATCCTCGTGGAGGACCTGGACCTCGACCTGTGGGTCTCGGCGGACGGGACGTCCGTACTGCGGCTGGACGAGGACGAGTTCGCCGAGAGCGGGCTCACGACGAGCGACCCGGAGGCGGCTGCCCAGGCCGTCCGCGCCCTGGACGCCCTGGACGACCAGGCCCGTTCCGCGTCGGGCCTGGCCGCGCTCCTGCCGTAGAGCGCCGTTCCCCGCGGGCAGGGGCGGTTCCTGATGCCGCTCTTTTCCCCTCCTTAAGCGGAGCCTAAGGATCCTCCCTTGGGGGGTCCGTACGGCGAAAAGGCGTGGTCCGGGGGCTAGCTTGGCGGGGCCAGGACAGGAAGGGCCGGTCGTGGCGCCGCCGGGGGGCGGCGCCGCCGAGCCCGCTTCCGCAAGCGCGCCCCCGCCTTTGCCCGAAGGAGATCCACCCATGCCCGCACGCCGCCGTACCGTGACGCCTCTCCGTATCGCCGCCGGTCTCGCGCCGCTCGCGCTGGCCGCGTACGCCGCCGTTCCCGCGGCCGCCCACGGCTCGATGACGGACCCGGTCAGCCGGGTCGCGGCGTGCTACGCGGAGGGCCCGGAGTCGCCGAAGTCGGCGGCCTGCAAGGCGGCGGTCACCGCGAGCGGGGCCCAGGCGTTCTACGACTGGAACGCCGTCAACATCGCCAACGCCGCCGGGAACCACCGGGCGCTGATCCCTAACGGGCAGCTGTGCTCGGCCGGCAACGACAAGTACCAGGGCCTGGACCTGGCCCGCGGCGACTGGCCGGCGAGCCCGATGTCCGCCGGCCCGCACACCTTCCGCTACAAGGGCACGGCCCCACACAAGGGTTCCTTCGAGCTGTACGTGACGAAGGACGGCTACGACCCGTCGAAGCCGCTGAAGTGGTCCGACCTGGAGCCCGCGCCGTTCGCGAAGGCCACCGACCCGGGCATGCAGAACGGCGACTACGTGTTCTCCGGGACCGTCCCGAACAAGTCCGGCCGTCACCTGATCTACAGCATCTGGCAGCGCTCCGACAGCCCGGAGGCCTTCTACACCTGCTCGGACGTGGTCTTCGGCAAGGACAACGGCGGCAGCGGGGGCAATGGGGGCAACGGCGCGAACGGCGGTACGGGGGCCTCGCCGAGCACCGGACCCAGCACCGGCAACGGGTCCGGTAACGGCGGCGGCAACGGGTCGAAGCCGTCCGACAAGCCCTCCGCCCCGACCGACCAGCAGATCGCCGACGGCGCCGGCAAGTCCTCGGTGGAGCACAACGGCCACGGCGACAACGACCCGAAGACGAACGGCGCGGCCGGCGCCCCCCTCCCGTCCCAGTCCTCACCCGCCTCCGCGAACGCGGCGGGCTCGGGCACCTCGGCGGGCGGCAACCTCGCGGAGACCGGCGGCAACAGTGCCACCCCCTCCATCGCGATCGCCGGGGCCGGCGCCCTGGCCGTCGGCGCGGCCGTGCTGTTCGCAGTGGCCCGCCGCCGTTCGGTGGCGGGCCGCCACGGCCGCTAGGACCTGCTCGATCCGGTTGTCCCGAACGGACCGCCCGCGCCCGGTGTCAGTCGAAGACCGAGGCGCAGGTGGTCCGTTCGGCGTTGGCCGGGTCGAGGGCGTTGACCGCCTCGTGCCAGGCGATCCGGTCGGTGAGCCCGATGGTCACGTGCTCCGAGAGGTCCAGGAAGCACAGGTCCTGGAGCACGACGTTGCGTACGTTCGGCCCCTCCAGGAAGCCGCTCCGGTACGGCGTCACCACCTCGTCGTACTTGGTGGCGATGACCGTGTACTTCACCCCGGGCACGGTGTCCCCGCCCGCGTTGAGCTTCTGCAGGAAGGCGGAGCCGGCGATCTGGTCGGCGAGGCCGGGGGTCGCGGTGCTGATCAGGTCCTCGGCCCCGGGGAAGTACGGGAGGAGCTTGGTGAACCCGAGGAGGGTGGTGCCGTGGTTGTCGGGGGCGAGGCCGACCAGCGCGTTCACCTTCTCCGCTCCCCCGAGGAACTTCAGGTAGTAGCGCGGCATCATGCCGCCCTGGGAGTGGCCGATGATGTCGGTCTTGGACGCGCCGGTCGAGGCGAGCACCCTGTCGACGAAGACGTCGAGCTGTTCGGCGGACTTGTCGATGGGGCCGAGCCCGTTGAAGAAGGGCACGCCGGGCAGCTGGCCGTAGTCGAGCGAGTAGACGCAGTACCCGCGGTGGACGAGGTACGGGGCGAGGCCGAGCCAGTTGTCCCAGGAGTTGCCGAAGGTTCCGTGGACGAGGACGACGGGGCGCGGGTGGGCGGCGGACGGCTTGCAGGACCAGTTGTTCCAGCCGCTGCTGGGGGCGGATGCGGCCTGCGCTGCGCCGGTGGGGGCGACGAGTGCGGCGGCGGTGAGGACGAGGACGGCCAGCGGGCGGAGCAGGCGTCTCCAGGGCAGCATCGTGTGATCTCCTTGCGGTCGACTCAAGGGGATGTGCGGGGGGATTCGTCCCGTGATCCGGATCACAAGGGGCGCTGCTGCCGCTAAATTACGTGTGAGTAGCAACACAGGGAAGTTACGCGTCGGTAAAAACTCGCGTGTCGTCCGAGCGTCCGTCAGGCGGCCAGCGTGCCACGGGCGATGGCGTGCGGACCGAAGCGCGAACGGACCTGGTCAGTGACGGCCTCCAGCCGGCGGGCCTTCTCGTCCTCGGGGTCGAAACTGAGCTGCCGCACGGCCCGTTCGGCCGGGATCAGCTCCTCGGCCCGCAGGGACAGTGCGCGGACCCGGGCCCGCTGCAGGCCGAGGCCGTCGTACAGGGCGTAGGCCGTGGCGGTCAGGGCCGCCGAGTGCGCGGTGGGTTCGGCCAGGGTGCGGGTCCGGGTGAGCGTGGTGCGGTCGGCGCAGCGGACGGTGAGGGTCAGGACGCGGCACACCCGCCCGCCCTCTTGTGTACGAAGCTTCGCGCCGAGCTCCTCCGTCAGCGAGAGCAGCGCCCGCCGGTGCCGTACGGGATCCAGCTCGTCCCGGTCGAAGAGCCGCTCGGCGGCGATGGTGCGGGCGGCGGCCCCCGGCCGGACAGGGGTCCGGTCGATCCCGAGGGCACGCTCGTGCACCTCGCGGCCGAGCCGGGCGCCGAGGATCCGCCGCAGGGCGGCGGGCGGGGCGGCGGCGACCCGGCCGACGGAATCGAGGCCGTAGGAACACAGGGTGCGGGCGGCCTTGGCGCCGACCCCGTCGAGTGCGGTGACGGGCTTGTCCGCCAGGAAGTCCCGTACTGCGGCGGGGTCTTCGGGGAGCACCAGGGTCCCGCCGGGCCGGGCCTCGCGGGCCGCCGCCCGGGCCAGCATGGGGTTGCCGGCCACGCCGACGGCGGTGTCCACGCCGTACAGGGCGAGGGCCCGGACCCGGATCACGGCGGCCAGCCGGCGGGCGTCGCAGCCGAAGTGGCGCAGCGCGCCCCGGACGTCGGCGAGGGCGGCGTCCGGCGGCAGGGCCTGCACGGCCGGGGTGATCCCGCCGAGCAGCGCGAGCACCCCGGCGTACTCCCGCGCCCCGAGCGGTCCTCCGTCGGCGGGGTGCAGCCGCAGGCACATCACGGCCTTCCCGGTGGCGCTCATCCCGCGCTCCCCGGACTGGAGTGCCACAGCTTGCGGCCGGTGGCGGGGCCGGTGCCGGGCGGCTGGAGATCGGCCCAGGGGTTCATCTCGTACCCCGTGGACATGCGGATGGTGCGCCCGGGCCCCTTCGCAGCCGGCTCCCCGCCGGACGCGTCGCCGGAGCCGCCGCCGGCACCATCACCGCTGCCGTTGCCGTTGCCGTTGCCGTTGCCGGCCGGCTCGGCGAGGCGGGCCGCGACCGCGTCCAGGCCGCCCGTCGCCCGCAGTTCCACCAGCTCCGCCAGGTTCCATGCCGCCGCCCCGACCACGCTCAGGCTCTGCGGGCCCCTGCGCTGCACGACACCGCGCACCAGCAGCAGGAAGGAGTGGAAGACGGTGTGCGCGCACCGCTCGTGGCTGTCGTCGAAGAAGGCCAGGTCGACCAGGCCCGTGCCGTCGTCCAGCGTCGTGAAGATGACCCGTTTCCCGGACCGGATCGGCGGGGTCTGGGTGGCCGCCTTGGCTCCCGCGACGAGCACGGTCTGCCCGTGCTCGGTGCCGCGCAGTCGGCGTGCCGGGATCACTCCCAGTTCGGCCAGGAAGGCGTGGTGGTCGCCCATCAGGTGCCGCGAGGCGTCCATGCCGAGGACGCCCAGCTCGGCGCTGAGCCGTTCCGCGTCGGTCAGGTCGGGCAGCCCGACGGACGCCGTGGACCGGCCTCCCTCCAGGGGGAGTTGGGGGCCTCGTACGCCCGCCGCCCGCTGTGCGCCGTGCAGTTCGGTCAGGTGCAGCAGCAGGTCGCGCCGGTTGGCGCCGAACGAGTCCAAGGCGCCCACCTGGGCGAGCCGTTCGGCGACCGGGCGCCCCGGATGCGCCCGGTCCCAGAAGTCGCGCAGGGAGGCGTAGGGCTGTCCGGACTCGATCCGGGTCGCTTCGGCCCCGCTGATGCCGTGGACGTCGGCGAGCCCGAGCCGCAGCCCCCACACACCACCCGCGTCGGACACCAGTTCGATACGGTGGGCGGCCGCCGACCGGTTCACGTCCAGCGGCAGCACCGGTACGCCCCGCCGCCGCGCGTCCGCCAGCAGCAGCCGCTTCGGGTACATCCCCGGATCATGGGTCAGCAGCCCGGCGTAGAAGGCCGCCGGGTGGTGCGCCTTCAGCCACGCCGACTGGTAGGTGGGCACGGCGAAGGCCACCGCGTGCGCCTTGCAGAAGCCGTACGACCCGAAGGCCTCCACGATCTCCCAGGTACGGGCGATCACCTCCACCGGATAGCCCCGCTCGGCCGCCTTCGCCGCGAACCAGACCTTGATCCGCGCCTGCGACGGCGGATCGGACAGCCCGCGCCGCACACGGTCCGCCTCGTCCCGCCCGCAGCCGGTCATGACGTCCACGATCTCGATGATCTGCTCGTGGAAGACCACCACCCCGTACGTCTCGCGCAGCGCGTCGGCCAGGTCGGGGTGCGGGAAGCGGACCGGTGCCCGCCCGTGCCGGGCCTCGATGAAGGGCCGCACCATGTCGGCGGCCACCGGACCCGGCCGGAAGAGGGAGATGTCGACGACCAGGTCGTGGAAGGTGGCCGGCTGGAGCCTGCCCACCAGGTCCCGCTGGCCCGGCGATTCGATCTGGAAGCAGCCCAGCGTCTCGGCCGAACGGATCAGCTCGTACGTGGCCCGGTCGCCCGGCGGCACCTGCGCCGGGTCGTCCAGGTCGAGCTCCTCCCCCGTGCCACGCCGGATCTCCGCGACCGCGTGCGCCATCGCGGACTGCATCCGCACGCCCAGCACGTCCAGCTTGAGCAGTCCGAGCTCCTCCACGTCGTCCTTGTCGAACTGGGACATGGGGAAGCCCTCGCCGCTGGTGGGGACCACGGGCGTACGGGCGAGCAGCGAGGCGTCGGAGAGCAGCACCCCGCACGGGTGCATGGCGGTCCCGCGCGGTAGCGCGTCCAGCGATTCGACGAGCTCCCACAGCCGCCCGTACGACTCCCCGCGCACCTCCCGCAGTTCGGGCAGCTCCTCCAGCGCGGCGCGGGCGTCGCGGGCCCGGATGTGCGGGAAGGCCTTGGCCAGCCGGTCGACGACGGCCGGGTCCATGGACAGGGCGGCGCCGACGTCGCGGATGGCGTGGCGGACCCGGTAGGTCTCGGGCATGGAGACGGTGGCGACGCGCTCGACGCCGAACCGGTCGATGATCCGCCGGTAGACCTCCAGCCGGCGGGCGGACTCCACGTCGATGTCGATGTCGGGCAGGACGCGCCGGCGCTTGGACAGGAAGCGCTCCATCAGCAGGCCGTGCTCGACGGGGTCGGCGTGCGCGATCCCGAGCAGGTGGTTGACGAGGGAGCCGGCGCCGGAGCCGCGGGCCGCCACCCGGATGCCCATCTCCCGTACGTCGTCCACCACCTGGGCGACCGTCAGGAAGTACGAGGCGAAGCCGTGGTGGGCGATGATGTCGAGCTCGTGGTGCATCCGCTCCCAGTAGGCGGGGTCGCCCGCGTAGCCGCGCAGCACCATGCCGGCGGAGGCGCGGGAGGTGAGGACCCGCTGGGCGCTGCGGTGGGCGGCGCCGACGAGCCGGGCCTCGGGGAAGTGGACGGAGCCGATGCCGAGATCGTCCTCGGGGTCCACGGAGCAGGCCTCGGCGGTGTGCCGGGTCTGCGCGAGCAGGCGTCGGGCGTCGGCGGGGCCGAGGCCGGCCGCCCGGGCGACCAGGTCGGCGGCCTCGGCCATGGCGGCGGGGGCCTTGAGCCAGCGCTCGCCGGTGTCGAGGGGGCCGCGGCGGTCGATGGGGACCAGGCGGCGGGCCGCGTCGAGGATGTCGGCGACCGGGCCCTGGCCGGGGTCGGCGTAGCGGACGGCGTTCGTGAGCACGGCCGGGACGCCCTGCTCGGCGGCGAAGCCGACGGTACGGGCGGCCAGTCGCAGCGAGCCGGGGCCGGTACCGGTGCGGCCGTGGTGGACGGCCTCCAGGCGCAGGGAGTCGCCGTAGATCTCCCGCCAGGGTGCGAGCAGCCGGGCGGCCCGGTCGGGACGGCCCGCCGCGAGCGCCCGCCCCACCTCGGAGCCGGGCCCGAGGAGGACGAAGACGCCTTCCCCGTGCAGGGCGTCCCAGGGGACGAGCGGGACCTCGGCGGCCGTCGCGTGGGCGGCGGTGACCATCCGGCACAGCTCGGCCCAGCCGGCGGCCCCGTCCCGGGCCAGGAAGACGGCCCGGGCGGCGGACTCGTCCAGGAAGGCCCCTCCCTTGACGGGGGTGCGCCGCCGGTACGAGGCCTCGCCCGGGCCACCGCCCGCGGCGGACGCGGTCGAGCCCCCCGGCCCGGCCGATCCCGCCGCGGGAGACCCGGCGGGGGACACCGCCATGTCCGCGCCGAACAGCGGCCGGATGCCCGCGTCGGCACACGCCTTCGCGAACCGGACCGCGCCCGCCAGGGTGTCGCGGTCGGTCAGGGCGAGGGCGTCCATGCCCCGCTCGGCGGCACGCTCCGCCAGCCGTTCCGGGTGCGAGCCTCCGTAGCGCATGGAGAACCCCGAAACGGTGTGCAGATGCGTAAAACCAGGCACCCGCGGCCTCCTGCTTCGCTCGTAGAACACCACCCCCGCTCTCCACCATAGAGCAATTCGAATACCCGTGCGAAACACTTGTTCGATCACCCGAGTGGGGGCGGGTCATCCGTTCGGCCCGCCCCTGCTGCGGCCCGCCCCCCGCACGCCGAGCGTGTGAGACATGACCCCGTCCCAAGGTTTCCTCGCCGAGATCAAGGACGCCGTAACCACCCGGGCGGCACTGCTCGTCCTGGGGGTGCTGGTGCTCCAGCTCGCCTTCATCACCTCGTACATCGGGGCCTTCCACCATCCGAAGCCCAGCGAGATCCCGATCGCCGTGACCGCGCCCGCCGCGCAGGTGGCCGAGCGGTCCGCGCAGCAGCTCGGCGCCCTGCCCGGAGACCCGCTCGACCCCCGTGTCGTCGAGGGCGAGGCCGCGGCGCTCGCACAGGTACGGAACCGGGACGTCGACGGCGCGCTGATCATCGACCCGGCCGGCCGGACCGACCGGCTGCTGGTCGCCTCGGGCGCCGGAGCCTCGCTGTCCCAGGCCCTGGAGGAGGTCGTGGGCGCCGCGGAACGCGCCCAAGGGCGCACCGTGCGGGTCACCGACGTCGCCCCGGCCGCCAAGGGCGACAGCCGCGGCCTGAGCTCCTTCTACCTCGTCATCGGCTGGTGCGTGGGCGGCTACCTGTGCGCCGCGATCCTCGCCATCAGCGCCGGCGCTCGGCCCGCCAACCCGCACCGCGCCGTCATCCGGCTCGGCGCGCTGCTCGTGTACGCCGTCGCCGCCGGGCTGCTCGGCGCGGTCATCGCCGGCCCGGTCCTGGACGCGCTGCCCGGCAGCATCTGGGGCCTGTGGGGGCTGGGCACCCTGGTCGTCTTCGCGGTCGGCGCGATCACCCTCGCCTTCCAGGGGCTGGCGGGGGTGATCGGCATCGGCCTCGCCATCCTGCTGGTCGTAGTGCTCGGCAACCCGAGCGCGGGCGGTGCCTACCCGTATCCGCTGCTGCCGCCGTTCTGGAGCACGATCGGTCCGGCCCTGCCGCCGGGCGCCGGTACGTACGCCGCGCGCTCCATCACCTACTTCAACGGCAACGGCGCCGGCGGGCCGATGCTGGTGCTCTCCGCCTGGGCCCTGGTCGGCGCGGCGGTCACCCTGGCCTGCGCAACCCTCCGCCGAACCCCCCGAACGCCGACTGCCCCCTGACGGGGGCCGGGATCCGCCTCGCGGTGCCGTTTCCCTGGCGGGGGCTGGGCGGATCCGGGAGCAGTGCCGTAGCCCTCGCGGGAAGCCGAGCGGGATCCGGGCTCGGTGCGGGTCGGTCGCGGTGCCGCCGAGGGGTATCTCCTCGGCTCGCGCGTGCGAGGGGTTCGTTCTGTGGGGGGTGGTTGCGCGCTCGTCCTGCGGGGACACCCCTCCCCGTCCCCGCTCCAGCTGTACGAGCCCGGTTCCGGGAAGACCGAAGCGCTGGCGTGGGGTGGGGACACGGCGGAGTGTCCCCGCAGGACGAGCGCGCGGCCGGGCCGCCTGGCCGAGACAGCCCGCACGCGCCGAGCCGAGGAGACACTCCGGCGGGGCACCGCCCCACCCGTTCCATCCCGCCCCGCGGAAAACCCAGCCACCCCCGGCGGGAGCCGAGCGGCACGCGCCGCGCCGAGGAGACACTCCGGCGGGGCACCGCCCCACACCACCCATCCCGCCCCGCGGAAAACCCAGCCACCCCCGGCGGGAGCCGAGCGGCACGCGCCGAGCCGAGGAGACACTCCGGCGGGGCACCGCCCCACCCGTTCCATCCCGCCCCGCGGAAAACCCAGCCACCCCGGCGAAAGCCGCACCGCGCCATCCCGCCCCGCGGCAAGCGGCCGACCCCGGCGGGAGCCCAGCCACACCAAAGCCGCCCCGCGGGAACGCGGCCACCCCGGCGGGAGCCGAAGGGCCTGGTCCGCCGAGCAACCCCGCAGGGGCACGGCATGATCGGGGGGTGATCACCACCCTCGCCGTCGAGAACTACCGCTCCCTCCGCCGCCTGGTCGTCCCCCTCGGCCGGCTCACCGTCGTGACCGGAGCCAACGGCACGGGCAAGTCCAGCCTCTACCGCTCCCTGCGCCTCCTCGCCGACTCCGCCCGCGGCGGCGCGATCGCCGCACTGGCCCGGGAGGGCGGGCTCCCCTCCACCCTGTGGGCAGGTCCGGAGAATCTGGGCCGGGCGGTCCGAGAGGGGCACCAGCCGCTCCAGGGCACGGTCCGCACCGAACCGGTCAGCCTCCGCCTCGGCTTCGCGGGCGACGAGTTCGGCTACGCGGTGGATTTCGGGCACCCGGTGCCGGTCGCGAACTCCCTCTTCTCCCTCGACCCCGAGATCAAGCGCGAGTGCACCTGGTCGGGGCCGGTCCTGCGCCCGGCGGCGATCCTGTCCGACCGTTCGGGGCCCGCCGTACGGACCCGCACCGCGGACGGCGGCTGGCACCGTACCCAGAACGCCCTGCGCCCCTACGACTCCATGCTCAGCGAACTCGCCGACCCCCAGCTGGCCCCCGACCTCCTCGCCCTGCGCGAGCTGATGCGGTCCTGGCGGTTCTACGACCACGTCCGCACCGACGCGGCCGCCCCGGCCCGCACCCCGCGGATCGGCACTCGTACGCCGGTGCTCGGCGCCGACGGCTCCGACCTGCCGGCCGCGCTCCAGACGATCCGCGAGACCGGGGACGGGGCGGCGCTGGACGAGGCGGTGTCGGCGGCCTTCCCCGGCAGCCGGATCTCCGTCACCGAACGCGACGGCCGCTTCGCGCTGGAGCTGCACCAGCACGGCCTGCTGCGCCCGCTGGGCGCGGCCGAGCTGTCCGACGGGACCCTGCGCTACCTGCTGTGGACCGCGGCCCTGCTGACCCCGCGCCCGCCGGCGCTGATGGTCCTCAACGAGCCGGAGACCAGCCTCCACCCGGACCTGCTGGCCCCGCTCGCGGACCTGATCCTGACCGCCGCCCGGGACACCCAGACGGTGGTCGTCACCCACGCGGAGCCCCTGGCCGAGGCCCTGGCGGCCGGCACCCGCCGGCACCGGGTGGACCTGCGTACGGTCGAGCTGGTCAAGGATTTCGGCCGGACCGAGGTGGCCGGCCGCGAGGGCCCCCTCGACGAGCCCCTCTGGTACTGGCCCAAGCGCTGACCCCCCGCCAGGTCACCAGTCCCCGCGCTCCGGTACCCCCAGCAGCCGGGCCGCGCGCTCGGCTTCGGCGTCGTAGAGCTGAAAGTCGATGCGCCGCCCGTCCGGGGCCCGGTACTCCAGCACCCGCATGCCCGGCCGCCAGCTGTCGCGGACGGCCGCCCTGCCGCCCACGGGCAGCCGGACCGCCGGGCGCAGCGGGGCCTTGAACACCGCGCCGGCGCCGTCCGGGCCCGCGCCCAGCTTCCCGTAGCCGAAGAACCGGCGCCGCGCGCCCTGCCGCCACCGTGCCTGGCAGGGCACGGCCACGACGGCCCCGCCGGAGACCGCCGCACTGCGTCCGGCGGCCCGGCGGGCGACCGTCCGGCGCATCAGGGTCCCGGCCAGCAACGCGACGAGCACCAGCACCGCGAATCCAACGATCGTGATCATGTCCGTTCTCCCCCGCCCCTCCCCGGGGGACCGGCGCCCCCCGGCGGGGTCACCTTAGGCACAGGGGCCGTCGGCGGTCAGGCCGCCCGGTGGACGATCTCGCCCGCCACCACCACCGTTTCGGCCACCGTGCCCGGGATCTCGTCCACCGGGACGGCGAGGATGTCGCGGGACAGGACCACGAAGTCCGCCGCCTTGCCCACGGTGAGCGAACCGCGTTCCTGTTCCAGGAAGTTGGCGTGGGCGGAGCCCATCGTGTAGCCGTGCACGGCGGTGGTGACGTCCACCGTCTCGGCCGGCTGCCACGCCGGGCCGTCGCCGGACAGCGGGCGGCGCGTCACGGCCGTGTAGATGCCGATCATCGGGTCCATCTCGGCCACGTTCCAGTCGCTGGAGAACGCCAGTACCGCTCCCGCCTCGTGCAGGCTGCGCATGGGCCAGGCCTTGTGCCAGCGGTCCGCGCCGACGTTCTCCGCCCAGTCCTTGCCGGGGCCGGCGATCTCCGGCGCGCAGTGCCTCGGCTGCATGCAGGCGACCACGCCGAGTTCCTCGAAGCGCGCTACGTCAGCCGGGTCCAGGCACTCCACGTGGACCACCTGGTGGCGGGCGTCGCGCGGGCCGTTCACCGCCCGCGCGTGCTCGACGGCGTCCAGGACCGTGCGGATGCCCCGGTCTCCGGTGGCGTGCACGAAGCACTGGAAGCCGCGCGCGTCCAGACCGGCCAGCAGTTCCGCGAACTCCCCGGCCGGGTAGAAGGTCTCCCCGCGGTGCGCGCCGCATCCGGTGTACGGCTCCAGCAGCGCGGCCGTGCGCGGCTCCACGACGTCGTCGATGTAGAGCTTGAGGGGGCCGACGCGCAGCCGGTCCCCCGCGTAGGAACGGGCGGCCGCCTCGAAGTCGTCGAGGTCCTGCGGCGTGGTGCCGCGCGGGTGGAAGAGGGCGGCGACGATCCGCGAGCGCAGGCGGCCCTCCGCCCGGGCCCGCTCGTAGAGGGCGAGGTCGTCGAGGGAGTTCTGCGGTTCCACGACGGTGGTGATGCCGTAGCCGATGGCGTCGTCGAGGCTCTTGGCGAGCCGCCCGTACTGCCGGTCCGGCGAGGCCCACGGCACGCCGAGGTGGCGCAGTGCGCGGTGGCCTTCGCGGGAGAGGCCCTTGACGGCGAAGTCCTTGACGAATCCGGTGGGTTCGCCGGTGACGGGGTCCAGGGCGGGTGTGCCGAAGGGGAGGTCCGTGCGGTTCCGGGTGACGCCGAGGCGGCGCAGGGCGGCCGTGTTGAGCCAGGCGGTGTGCACGTCGTACGAGAGCACGATCGCCGGGGTGTCCCCGGTGACGGGGTCGAGGTCGGCGGCGCACGGCATCCGTCCGCCGGGGATCGCGGAGTAGTCGAAGGCCTCGGCCTCGATCCACTCGGCGTCCGGGTTGGCCTCCCGCCAGGCGAGGATCCGCTCGTGGATGCCCTCCAGGGTCGTCACGCCGGCGAGCTGGACGCAGGCGTCGTCGGAGCCGAGGCGGACGTGGTTGTGCGCGTCGATGAAGCCGGGGAGGACGAGGCGGCCGGCCGCGTCGATGCGTTCGGTGTCCGGTCCGGCCCAGGTCCCGGCCTCGTTGTCGGGGCCGATCCACACGATGCGGCCGTCGCGCACGGCGAGGGCCTCTGCCTCGGGCAGGTCCGGGTCCACGGTGTGGATGCGGGCGCCGGTGAGCAGCAGGTCGGCGGGGTGGTTCATGGGTGGTGCTCCTGTTGCGGTGGTGGGAGGGGTCAGGCGGCGGCCGGGACGGCGGCGGGCGCGGGGGTCCTGCGGTACAGCGCCGTGTAGACGAGGCCGGAGACGACCGCGCCGAGGAGGGTGAGGTCGGCGCCGCCGAGGGGTGCCACGAGCGGGCCGGTCCACAGCTCGGAGTCGCAGGTCAGGGCGGCGAAGGTGATGCCGGCGAGGAGCGCGGCCAGGCCGGCCGGGTGGTAGCCGGAGCGGTACCAGTAGGCGCCGTCGGGGCCGGTGGTGTGCAGGGCGTGGCCGTCGTAGCGGCAGCGGCGCAGCAGCATGTCGGCGAGGAAGACCCCGCCCCAGGGCGCGAACACGATGATCAGGAGGGAGAGGAAGGAGGTCAGCGCGCTGGTGAAGTCGGTGAGGAAGAGCGCGGCGAGGGAGCCGAGGCCGGTGATGGCGGCGCTGACGACGATGGCCCGGGAGCGGCTCCACGGGATGCCGAGGACCTGGAGGTTCAGGCTGGAGGAGTAGAGGGTGATGATCGAGTTGGTGACGGATCCGCCGAGGACGAGGGCCAGGAAGACGGGCTGGAACCAGCCGGGCAGCAGGCTCTCGGTGCCGGCGACGGCGTCGGTCATGTCGGTGCGGGTGGCCGCGGCGACGCCCGCGATGCCGAGGGCCACGGAGGAGAGGAAGCCGCCGAGGGCGCCGTACCAGGTGATCGACTTCAGGGAGGTGGTGCGGGGCAGGTAGCGGGTGTAGTCGGCGGGCATCGGCAGGTACGAGAAGGGGGCGGCCAGCATGATCACGAAGGCCAGGCTCCAGCCGGAGGCGCCGGGCACGCCGGTCGCGGGGGCGGCGGTGTCGGCTCCGGGCAGCAGGAAGGCGAGCAGGGCTGCGAAGCCGGCGGCGAGGACGTAGGCCATCCAGCGTTCGGCGAACTGGACGGTGGCGTGCCCCCACATGGCGACGACGAAGGTCAGCGCGAGGGTGACGAAGAGGGCGGCGGCCCGGGCGGGGGTGCCGTGCAGGAGGCCCAGCTCTTCGAGGAAGACCTCGAGGGCCAGGGTGCCGACGAGGGTGTTGAGGATGGTGTAGCCGATGCCGACCAGCCAGTTGAGGACTCCGGCGGGCAGGTTGCCGCGGACGCCGAAGGCGGCGCGGGAGATGACCAGGGTGGCGGTGCCGGTGCGGATGCCGGACAGTCCGGCGGCACTGATCGCGAAGAAGGCCAGTCCGCTGACCACGACCACGGCGGTGGCCTGCCAGAAGGTGAGCCCGAAGGCGACGGCCAGGGCTCCGTTGATCACGTAGGTGAAGGTCAGGTTGGAGCCGAACCAGAGCCAGAAGAGGTCGCGCGCCCTGCCGTGCCGCTCGCTGTCCGGGATCGGATCGATGCCGCGCGTCTCGACTCTGAAGATCTCGTCACTCATCGCTGCACGCACCCTTGATCTTGAATGGCGTTCTAAGTTCTTGAATGGCATTCAAGATGAAGGGTGGACCGGACCCCCGTCAAGACCCTGTCCGGGATAAGGTCGGCCCACGAAGATCGGGAGGCGGCAGCGGTGGCAGCGGTGGCAGGAGCGGCACGGCGACGCGACGGGCAGGTGGCCCAGGAGCGGATGCTGGAGGAGGCCATGGCGGCGATCGCCGAGGACGGGCTCGCGGCGCTGACCATGTCCAAGCTCGCCGACCGGCTCGGCACCAGCGGCGGCCACATCCTGTACTACTTCGGCAGCAAGGACCGGCTGCTGCTGGAGGCGCTGCGCTGGAGCGAGGAGCAGCTCGCGGTGGAGCGCGCGGCCCTGCTGCGTCGCCGCGTCACGGCCCCCCGCAAGCTGGAGCTCTTCCTGGAGCTGTACCTGCCGCGCGGCCCGCGCGACCCGCGCTGGACCCTCTGGATCGAGCTGTGGGCCCGTACGCCGTCCAACGACGACCTGCGCGCGGCCCAGGAGGAGATCGACGCGGGCTGGCACGAGGACCTGCGGGCGCTCCTGGCGAAGGGCGTGGAGCAGGGCCGGTTCGCCCCGACGGACACGGCCGACCGGGCCTCGGAGCTGCTCGCGCTGCTGGACGGGCTGAGCACCCGGGTGGTGCTGGGCCAGCGCGACGCGGACCGGGTGCGGGCGCTGGAGCGGGCGCGCTCGGCGACGGCCCTGCTGGTCGAACACCTCTGAGGGCACAGCGACCCCCGGGGATGTCCTGGGCCCCACTGGTCGGCGGCGCGCGCTTGCGGGCGCCTTCACGGGAATTGCCCCCGAAGTGCGCCCTACCGCACTCCTCCCCCAGCGAGCACAATCGCCGTGACGACCCACACCGATCGTGAGGGAGGGAGCGCGTGCGCAATCAGGTGCGCACAGCGGACGGGCGCGCTCTGACCGTGGAGCGCTGGGGTGATCCGGACGGCAAGCCCGTCTTCCTCCTCCATGGCATGCCCGGCAGCCGCCTGGGCCCGGCCCCCCGGGGCATGGTCCTCTACCAGCGCCGGATGCAGCTCATCGCCTACGACAGACCCGGCTACGGCGGCTCCGACCGCCACCCGGGCCGCACCGTGGCCGACGTGGCCCACGACGTGGCCGCGGTGGCGGACGCCCTCGGCCTGGACCGGTTCGCGGTGGCGGGCCGCTCCGGTGGCGCCGCCGGCGCCCTGGCCTGCGCCGCCCTGCTGTCGGATCGGGTCACCCGTACCGCGGCGATGGTCGGCCTGGCCCCCCGGGACGCGGAGGACCTGGACTGGTTCGCCGGGATGGCCGCGTCGAACGTCAAGGAGTACACCACCGCCTCCACCGACCCCGAGGAGCTGGCCGCCCGGCTGATCCCGCGCGCCGCCGGCATCCGCAAGGACCCGGGGCGGCTGCTGGACGAGCTGCGCCGGGAACTGACCGACAACGACCGCATGATCGTCTCGGACGCCGGGCTGCGGTCGATGCTGCTGCGGAACTACCGTGAGGGGCTGCGCCATTCGGCGTACGGCTGGATCGACGACGTCCTCGCCTTCAGCCGCCCCTGGGGCTTCGACCCGGCCGACATCCGCTGCCCGGTGCTGATCTGGCACGGGGAGCTCGACGTGTTCTCCCCCGTGGGCCACTCCCGGTGGCTGGCGCGCCGGATCCCGGGAGCCACGACCGCGATCGAGCCGGCCGCCGCCCACTTCGCGGCCCTGCGCGCGCTGCCCGACGTACTGAACTGGCTGCTGCGCGACCTGCCCACCCCGCCCCTCAGCGAACAGCAGCCCGCCTAGCGGCCGTTCGGGCTCCCGACGACGCACCGCGGGGCTCCGACCCGCCTCCGCACCACGCCTGATCAGGCGTCACGTCTCACTGCGCAGGCGCGTGATCGCTCCGGTCGGCGCACCCTCGGCCGAGCCGGGAGACGGGCCCGCCGCGCCGGAACCCCGACCCCCGGGCCGGGCGCTCCCGGCCCCTGCGGCGGGCAGCCGGGTGACCCGCGCCCCGGGCTTCCGGGGCGGTCCGCACCCCGTCCGGCCGGACCGTCCCCCGGGCCCCTCCCCGGGCCGCACCCCGGCCCCGGGCCGGCGGTCCGGGAGAAAAGGATCTTGCCGTCCGGCGAACGGCCGAATAACCCACCTCGGGAAATGCGCCGAGCGCGCTATAGAACGGTTGACCAGGCGTCATGTCTCGGTTGTGAATCCACCGTGGCCGAGTAAAGTCCACGCTTGACGGCAGCGCGTCGCTGTTGTCATTCACATGCCCATTCCATATGGCTTCCCCGAGGACGGTGTCGTGAACACTTCCGCAACCCCCGTGACCAGCACGGTCAAGGCCCACCGGGTCCCGCTCACCAAGATCGATGTCGAGACCGCGGCCGCGGCCGCGACGCTCGGTCGCGTGCTCCCGGCTGAATCCCGCCGTCCGGTTCAGGCGCCGATCTTCAACTCCGCGCTCTGAGGCGGAGCGAGAGCTCTAGACTGGCGGAATGACCGGCCTGATCGCATTTCGCGAGATCGTCCTGAAAGTTCACAGCAGATGCGATCTTGCTTGTGATCATTGCTATGTCTACGAACATGCAGATCAGAGCTGGCGAGCCCGGCCGAAAGTGATCTCCCCCGAGGTTATTTCACGGACGGCGTCCAGGCTCGCCGAACATGCCCGTGACCATGCACTCCCCTCCGTCACGGTGATTCTCCACGGAGGGGAACCCCTGTTGGCGGGCACGGCCCGGCTCCGACTCGTCTGCGAGGAGTTCAGCCGGGCGCTCACCGGGATCGCCGCCCTCGACCTGCGGATCCACACCAACGGGCTCCAGCTCAGCGCGCGTTACCTCGACCTCTTCGCCGAGTTCGGCGTCCGGGTCGGCATCTCCCTCGACGGGGACCGCGCCGCCAACGACCGCCACCGCCGCTTCGCGGACGGCCGTACGAGCCATCCGCTGGTCCTCGCGGCCGTCGCGCTGCTGCGCTCCGCGCCCTACCGCCACCTCTACCAGGGCCTGCTCTGCACCGTGGACGTGGCCAACGATCCCGTCGCCGTGCTCGACGCCCTCGTCGAACTCGAGCCCCCGCGCGTGGACTTCCTCCTCCCGCACGCCACCTGGGAGGCGCCGCCCGTCCGGCCCGACGACGCCCCGGACGCCTACGCCCGGTGGCTCCTGCGGATCTTCGACCACTGGGAGCGGCTGGGCCGCCCGGTACCCGTACGGCTCTTCGAGTCCGTCCTGTCGACGCTGCGCGGCGGACCCAGCCTCACCGAGTCGCTCGGCCTCGCGCCCACCGACCTCGTCGTCGTCGAGACCGACGGCACCCTGGAGCAGGTGGACTCCCTCAAGAGCGCCTTCGAAGGGGCGGCGGCCACCGGCTTCAACGTCTTCGACCACGCCTTCGACCGGGTCGCCGCCCATCCCGGGGTCCGCGCCCGGCAACTGGGCCTGGCGGGCGTCAGCGACCCGTGCCGCCGCTGCCCCGTCGTACGGTCGTGCGGGGGCGGGCTCTACACCCACCGCTACCGCGACCGCAACGGCTTCGACAACCCCTCCGTGTACTGCACCGACCTGCGCGAACTGGTGGACGGGGTCGAGGGCCGCACGGCGCACCGGGAGACCGCTCCGCAGCTGTCCGACCCGGCCGAACTGGCCCGCTCCCAGGAGGAGCTGACCCGGATCCTGCTGGCCCGGCTGAACGCGGACCTCACCGGCGACCCCGACTGGGCGCACGCCTGGGAGCTGGTGGCCGCCGTGGAGCGGGCCGGGCGGGCGGGCACCGACGCGCTGGACGCCGTACTGGACCACCCGTTCACCCGGACCTGGGTGCTGGCGGCCCTGGACGCCGCACGCGACGGCCTGCCCGGCGGCGAGGAGGCGGCCCGCAGGCTCACCGCGCTGGCCGCCGCGGCCGTGCTGCGCGGCGGGCTGGACCTGCCGGCCGAGGTGGCCTACCGGGACGGTGAGGTGTACCTGCCGACGCTCGGACTGCTGCGGCTCGGGGAGCCGGGTACGGAAGGCCGGGCCTCCCTGCACGTCACCGACGACGGCTACGTCGCCCGGGACGGCCGCTCCGAGCACCGCTTCGGACCGGCGGCGGGCGACGCCCGCTGGCAGCCCGTACGCACCTGGTCGGCCGGCCCGGACGCGGCGCCGGTGGCCCTGGAGGACCTCGACCCGTACCGCAACTGCTTCCCCCGCCCGCCCCGGCTCCGGCTCGGCGCCGGCGAGGCCGAGGAGTGGCGGGGCCGGCTCGACCGGGCCTGGGCGCTGCTGCACAAGGCGGTGCCCGGGTTCGCCCGGGCGGCGGCGGCCGGGCTGACCACACTGACCCCGCTCGCGGGCGGCCCGCGGGCCGGCGGCTGGGGCGAGGCGGGGCGGCACGGGCCGGGGGCGCTCGGGGTGCCGTACGCGGCGGGCGTACGGGAGACCGCGCTCGCGCTGCTGACCGGGCGGCGGCGGACCCGGCTGCGGGCCCTGACCGAGGTGACCGACCTGTACGCGCTGGACGGGGAGTGGCAGCACCGGTCGCCGTGGCGGTCGCGCCCGGTGCCGGTGTCGCGGCTGCTGGCCGACGTGCACGAGCGGGTGGCGGTGGAGGCGTACCGGCGGGCGACGGCGGGCCCCGAGCCGGGCGGCTCGGACCGCATCCACGAGGCCCTGGACCGGCTCTCGGCCGCGGCCGAGCTGACGGTCACCGGCAAGCGGCTGGTGGCGGAGCTGCGCTACGAGCTGAAGGCGGTCGGCGCATGAGCGCCCACTCCCACTCCCCCGCCCCGGCGCCCTCCCCGGCCGGCCCGGGCCGGGGCCCCCGGGCCGCGGGCGCCCTCCGGCTCGCGGTGCAGCTGCGGCTGCTCGGCGTGCGGCCGGGGATGCGGCTCATGGTGCACGCCTCGCTGCGCGGGACCGGGCTGCGCGCGGAGCAGCTGCGCGACGCCCTGACGGGCGTCCTGGGCCCGCGCGGGACCCTGGTGGTGCCCGCGTTCACCCCGGAGAACTCCAGGACCTCCAGCGCCCATCTGGAGCGGATCGCCGGGATGGACGAGGCCGAGGTGCGGGCCTTCCGCGACCGGATGCCCGCCTTCGACCCGGCGAGCACCCCCAGCCAGGGCATGGGCTCCCTGGCGGAGGCCGTCCGCACCGCGCCGGGCGCAGCGCGCAGCTCCCATCCGCAGACCTCCTTCGCCGCGCTCGGCGCGGACGCGGAGCGGCTTTGCGCCGGTCACCGCCTGGAATGCCACCTCGGCGAGGAGTCGCCCCTGGGAAAGCTGTGCTGGGAGGGCGGACAGGTACTCATGATCAATGTGGGGTTTTCCGTCTGCACCGCTTTCCATCTCGCGGAGTATCGAATTCCGAAGCCCCCCTTGCGCATGTACGAGTGTGTGGTGAAGGTGAACCTTCCGGAGGGGCACCAGGGGTCCCGCCAGGAGGGGGAGTGGACCGCGTACGAGGACGTCGCGCTTGATGACGGCGATTTCGCGGAGATCGGCAGGGCGTTCCCGGATGCGCGGGTGCGCAGGGGGCGGGTCGCGGGGGCGTCGACCATGCTCTTCTCCGTCCCGGAAGCCGTCGACCACGCCCTTGACTGGATGACCGAAAACCGATGCTGATTGACTGAACGATGAGGGGATGTGGCGAAGCAGCTCCGGAATGATGTTTCTTCGCTCGCATCTTCGGGACGGGGGGCGTGTGCCCGCATCAGTGCAGCCGTATTTTTTTCTCAGTTATGCGCATACACCGAGATTCGGGGCCGGGGGGCCCGATCCCGACATGTGGGTGGAGCGCCTGTTCCGCGATCTCTGCAGCCATGTCATGGCGCTGACGGATCTGCCCGCCGGAGCCGAGGCCGGCTTCATGGACCGGGAGATACGCAGCGGCGAGGGCTGGTCGGAGCGGCTCGGGGCGGCGCTCGCCACCTGCCGGGTCTTCGTCCCGCTGTTCTCGCCGCGGTACTTCGCCAGTGAGATGTGCGGCAAGGAGTGGTACGCCTTCGCGCAGCGGGCGATCCACCAGGGGGCCGTGAGCAACCAGCCGGCCGAGGCCATCGTGCCCGCGTTATGGGTGCCGGTCCCCCCGTCGCAACTGCCCGGCCCCGCCGAGCGGTTGCAGTTCAACCACAACACCTTCGGCGAGCGCTACGTCACCGACGGGCTGTACGGGCTCATCAAACTGCGCGGTTACGCCGAGCAGTACGAGCGGGCGGTGTACGAGCTCGCCAAGCGCATCGTCCGGGTCGCCGAGACCGTCCGTCTCGAACCGGTCCGCCCGCTGGACTACCGCGGCGTGCCGAGCGCCTTCGGCCCCACGGGCAGCAGCCCCGCCCGCACCCTGCACGTGACCGTGGCCGCCGCCTCCCGGCACGACCTGCCGGACGGGCGCAGCCCCGAGTACTACGGGGACAGCGCGCTGGAGTGGAACCCGTACCACCCGGTGGCCCAGCGGCCCATCGCCTACGTCGCCGAGGACCTGGTCAAGAACCTCAACTACCAGACCAGCATCGGCTCCTTCGACGACGAGGCCGGGCACTACGACAGCAAGCAGCCGCCGACCCGGCCGGAGATCCTGATCGTCGACCGCTGGGTGGTCGAGGACGAGCACCGCCGCCAGCGCCTGGCCGCCTTCGACCAGGAGTCCCGCCCGTGGGTCAACGTGGTCGTGCCGTGGAACCGCTACGACCACCAGAGCCGCGCGAAGGAGATCGAACTGGCGCGGCGGCTGGAGGAGACCCTGCCCGTCAAGATGGGCCAGGGCCGGGCCGCCTGCCGGGCCGCGGCCAACGGGGTGGCCAACATGGAGACCCTCGGACAGATCCTGCCGCAGGTGGTCGAGGCCGCGGCGCAGCAGTTCCTCAGACACGCCCAGGTGTACCTGCCGGCCGGCAACACCCACACCGAACGCCCGCGGCTGCTCGGGCCGATGGGGATGAGCGGGCCTCCGGCCCCGCCGCGGGTGCCCTTCCCGCCCGACACGTTCGGCGGCCACAACGACGGCAACGACAGCAACGACACCGACCGGGGGGACGCGGATGACAGCGAGTCGTGACAGCAGGGACGGCCATGACGGGCGTGACGGGCGTGACGGGCGCATCGTCACCTTCTACTCGTACAAGGGCGGCACGGGCCGCACCATGGCGCTGGCCAACACCGCCTGGATCCTGGCGGCCAACGGCAAGCGGGTCCTGGCGGTGGACTGGGACCTGGAGGCCCCGGGCCTGCACCGCTTCTTCCACCCGTTCCTGGACCCGTCCACGCTCGGGGCCACCACCGGGGTCATCGACCTGATCAGCGAGTACGCGTGGGCCGCCACCAGTCCGGTGGCGCGCGCCGACGACTGGCACAAGGACTACGCGCGGATACAGCCGCACGCGGTCTCGCTCACCCCGGAGACCCTGGGCTGGGAGTTCCCCGACGGCGGCACGCTGGACTTCGTCTCGGCGGGCCGGCAGAACCGCGAGTACTCCGCGACGGTGTCCACCTTCGACTGGGACAACTTCTACGACCGGCTCGGCGGCGGGCTGTTCTTCGACGCCTTACGCGCCGACATGAAGCGGAACTACGACTACGTCCTGATCGACAGCCGCACCGGCCTGTCCGACATCGCGGACATCTGCACCGTGCACCTCCCGGACATCCTCGTGGACTGCTTCACCCTGTCCGACCAGTCCATCGACGGCGCCGCGTCCGTGGCCCGCCAGATCGACGAGCGGTTCAACGACCGCGGCATCAAGATCTACCCGGTCCCGATGCGGATCGACGAGGGCGAGAAGGAGAAGGCCGACGCGGGCCGGGCGCTGGCCCGGATCAAGTTCGACCGGTTCCCGGGCGGCCTGGTCGGGGACGAGCTGACCTCCTACTGGGGTGCGGTGGAGATCCCGTACCGGCCGTACTACGCCTACGAGGAGACGCTGGCCACCTTCGGCGACGAGGCCGGGCTGACCAACTCCCTGCTCTCGGCCTTCGAGCGGCTGACCGCGGTGGTCACCGAGGGCGGGATCACCTCCATGCCGGCCATCGGCGAGGAGGTCCGCCTGCGCATCAGGGACGCCTTCACGCGGCGCCGTCCGGCACTGCCGGCGGACCTGTTCCTGTCCTACGTCGCCGAGAACCGGATGTGGGCGGACTGGATCGAGTCGGTACTGACCCGGGCCGGCTTCCGGGTGGTGCCCAAGGACGTCTCGGCCGAGCGGCCGGCGCCCACGGCCGCAGGGGGCTCCGCCGGGGACACCCTGGGCGGTGGCACGGGCATCAGCATCGACACCGCCGCCCGCACGGTGGTGCTGCTGTCCACGGCCTACCTGAAGTCCACCCGGGCCGTGGACGTGTGGGAGCGGGCGGCCGCCGAGGACCCGACCGGGGGCCGGCGCCAGCTGGTGCCGCTGCGGGTGGGCGACGTACGGCTGTCCACGCCGTACATCGACCGCAACCCGGTGGACCTGTTCCGGCTCGACGAGGTGCACGCCACCGCCGCCCTGCTGCGCGCGGTGGAGCGGCCCATGGCCCTGCCCGACAGCGTGGCGAGCGCCTCGCAGCCCGGCCCGCGCTTCCCGGGGACCGTTCCGAAGATCTGGAACGCTCCGCCCCGCAACCCCGGGTTCACCGGCCGCAGCATCGTGCTGGAGCGGATGCGCGACCAGCTCGGCGGCGGCATGGCCGTGGTGCTTCCGCAGCCGCAGACCCTGTTCGGTCTCGGCGGTGTCGGCAAGACGCAGGTGGCGCTGGAGTACGTGCACCGGTTCATGGCCGACTACGACCTGGTGTGGTGGATCTCCTCGGAGCAGACCGACGACGTGGTCGCCGCGCTCGCGGAGCTGGCCGTACGGCTGGGCGCGCAGACCGGCGAGGACATGGCGGCCGCCTCCCAGGAGGCGATCGACCTGCTGCGGCGCGGGGTGCCGTCCTCCCGCTGGCTGCTGGTCTTCGACAACGCGGACGATCCCGAGACCCTCAAGCGGTTCTTCCCGCCGGGCGGTCCGGGGCACGTTCTGGTGACCTCCCGCAACCAGTCATGGTCGCAGTACGGCGACGCGCTGCCGGTGGACGTGTTCCTGCGCGAGGAGTCCATCGAGCACCTCCAGCGGCGGGCCCCGGGGCTCACCAAGGAGGACGCCGAGCAGGTGGCGGTCGCGGTGGGCGACCTGCCGCTGGCCGTCGAGCAGGCGGGCGCCTGGATCGCGGAGACCGCGACCCCGGTGGCCGCGTACATCGAGCAGCTGGCCCAGCAGGCGGCGAGCGTCCTGGCCCTGAACCAGCCGCCCGGATATCCGGAGCCGGTGGCCGCCACCTGGAACATCTCCATAGAGCGGCTCCAGTCCCGTTCGCCGGCCGCCGTGCGGCTGCTCCAGCTGTGCGCCTTCCTGGCTCCCGAGCCGATCTCGGCGAACCTGCTGTACAGCAAGGAGATGATCGACGCACTCAAGCCCTACGACGCCTCGCTCCAGGAGAAGCTGGTGCTGGGCCGGGTGATCCGGGAGATCGGCCGGTTCGCGCTGGCCAAGGTCGACCAGGTCAGCAACAGCATCCAGGTGCACCGGCTGGTGCAGGCCGTCATCCGGTCGCAGATGCCGGAGGAGGACCAGCGGGAGGCCCGGCACGCCGTCCACCGGATCCTGGCCGGCGCCCGGCCGGACGACGACGAGCCGATCGACAACCCGGAGACGTGGCCGCGGTTCAACACCATCTGGTCGCACCTCACCCCGGCGGAGGCCCGGTACTGCAAGGAGCCGGAGACGCGCCGGCTGCTGATCGACCGGGTCCGCTACCTGTGGAAGCGCGGCGACTTCAAGGCCGCCTACCAGCTCGGCGAGGAACTGCGCGAGGCCTGGAAGGAGATGCTGGGCAACGACGACCTGCAGTACCTGTACCTGCGCTTCCACCTGTCGAACATCCTGCGGTCGCAGGGCCGGTTCGTGGAGGCGAAGGAGCTGGACGAGGTCACGCTGGAGCGGCAGCGGGCGGTGCTGGGCCCGTCGCACCCGCACACGTACATGACCATGAGCGGCCTGGCCAACACCCTCGGCGCGCTGGGCCAGTACGGGCAGGCGATGGAGCTGGCGACCGACGCCCACGAGGGGTTCAGCCAGATCTTCCACGAGGCGCACCCGCGCACCCTGGCGGCGGCGAACAACCTGGCGCTGAACCTGCGGCTGGTGGGCCAGTACACCAGAGCCCGTGAGATCGACCAGGAGGTGTACGACCTGCGCACGGAGGTGCTCGGCCCGGAGCACCCGTACACCCTGTCGTCGGCGCAGAACCTCGCCCGCGACCTGCGCGAGGTGGGCCGGTACGAGGATTCGGTGCAGCTGCTCAGCCGGACGTACGAGATCTACAAGCGGACGCTGGGGCGGGCGTTCCCGGGCACCCTGTCGGCCGCGAAGAACCTGGCGGTGTCGCTGCGCAGGGCCGGCCAGCTGGAGGACGCGCTGCGGCTGACCACGGCCACCCGGGCCCGCTACCGGGCCAAGTACACCTCGGTCAACCCGGACCTGCTCTCCTGCGAACTGAACCTGGCGTCGGACCTGTTCGCGACCGGGGACCCCGGCGGGGCGCGGGACCTGGCGCAGGAGGTGGTGGACGAGTACATGAAGGTGCCGGGCGAGCGGCACCCGTACACGCTGGCGGCCGTTAACAACCTGGCGGTCTTCCACTGGGGCACGGGCTCTGCGGAACCTGCGGAGGCGATGCTGCGGCAGACGATCCGGGGCATGCGGGACGTCCTGGGCGACAACCACCCGCACACGGTCTTCGCCCACCTCAACCTGGCCAACGCCCGGGCGGACCTGGGCGATCCGGAAGGGGCCCTGGAGCTGGAGCGGCTCGCCGTGCTGCGGCTGCGCGAGGCGCTCGGGGCGCACCATCCGGAGACCCTGGCGAGCAGCTCCAACATGGCGATCAGCCTGGACTCGATGGGCCGCAAGGAGGAGGCGGCGAGGCTGCGCGCCGAGGTGGTGTCCGAGCTGACCCGGCTGCTCGGCGAGGACCACAGCCTGACCCGGTACGCGCGGGACGAGCGGCGGATCCACCGGGACCTGGAGCCGCTCGCCGTGTGATCCGACGGAGGGCGGCGGGGGCCGCGGCCCCCGCCGCCCGCCACCCGACATCAGGGGGGCGTTGTGACCGACAGCACGACCTTTCGAAACGAGGACCTGCCGGTCCTCTTCCACCACACGGACCAGGCGGCGATCTCCCGGCAGCGGGAGTCCACCCAGGCCACGAGGGTCCAGCTGCTGCTGCTCGTCGCGGCCGCGGGGGCCGCCGCGCTGCCGCCGGGGCCGAAGCTCGGCTCGCTGCACCTGTTCGGGCTGCTCAGCGTGCTCAGTTACGCGGGGGTGCTGGCCGTCGGCATGCGGGCGACCAGGCGCCGGGCCCGCCCGCAGTGGCAGCTCAACCGCAGTGCGGCGGAGTTCATCAAGTCGCTCGCCTGGCGGTACGCGGTGCACGGGGCACCGTTCGGCAGTGACGTGGCCGACCCCGGGGAGGCGTACCGGACGCGGCTGGAGGCGGGCCTGGCCGAGCTGCGGAAGATGGGCTGGGAGGATCCGCGGACGGCGGGCTCCGTGCCGGAGGGCGCGGAGATCACCGGCGCGATGCACCGGCTGCGCGGCCGGGACTACCACGCGCGGCGGGAGACGTACGTCCGGGACCGGCTGATCGAGCAGCGCAACTGGTACCGGAGGCGGACGGAGGTGTCGCGGCGGGCGACGCACCTGTGGTCGTGGACGATCGTCCTGCTGACCTGTCTGGCGCTGCTGTTCGCCCTGATGAGGGCGTTCGGTTCGGGTCCGGGCGCGGGCCTGACGGGGCTGCTGAGCACGGCGGCGGCGGCCGGCATCGCCTGGAACGAGGTGCGGCGCCACCATCCGCTGATCGAGGCGCACACCCTGATCGAGCAGGACCTGGCGGCGATGATGGTCGTGATGCAGACGACCATCACCGAGTCCCAGTGGCCCTCGTCCGTGTACGAGACCGAGCGGTACGTCTCGCCGCAGCACACGGACTGGCTGGCCCGGCACAGCAGTTGAGGCAGTGCTGGTGGATGGGTGGCTTGGTGGGCGTGGCTCAGTCGCGGGTCACGCCCTCGCACCACAGGACGGTGACCGGCTTGCCCAGGGCCCGGGCGTAGGCCACGATCTCGGCGGTGCCGCCG
Source organism: Streptomyces sp. A0592 (assembly GCF_004795115.1). Lineage (NCBI taxonomy): Bacteria > Bacillati > Actinomycetota > Actinomycetes > Kitasatosporales > Streptomycetaceae > Streptomyces > Streptomyces sp. A0592. The sequence continues at coordinate 55,263 of NZ_SSBM01000030.1, read as the reverse complement.
TGGCCGCGGGCGGGCCGGCCGTCCCAGACGGCGACGAGCCGGTCGCAGGAGTCGGCGATGTAGGTGCCCGCGGCGTAGTAGGCCTCGTCCGTGGAGCGGGCGAAGTCCATCCGGACCTCCTGCGCGGCCCGGAGCCTGAGGCGCCGGTAGCGCTCCAGAGCCTCGGCGCCGTCGAAGGCGTCTTCGTAGTCCTCGCTGGGGATCACCACGGTGAGGTCGGCGCCGCATTCGAGCGCGATGGCCGCGAACAGCTGGTCGGCTCCGTCGGCGAGGCTGGAGAGGGCCTCCAACGGCCCTTCGTGGCCGCCCAGTACGGCCCGCAGGCCGCTCTCCACATGGCCGAGCACCGAGTCCGGGAGGGACCGGTGCCCGGTCACGCCGATGCGTTTCATGCAGGAACCTTCCCCCGTGGACACGGCCGCCCTGGACATCCTCCCAGAAGGCGGGAGGACGTCCAGGGTGCCGACAGGGGCGCACGGGGCATCGGTCAGTAGACGCTGACCCCGTAAGCGTTGAGCGCTTCGACCACGGGCTGGAAGAAGGTCGTGCCGCCGGAGGAGCAGTTGCCGCTGCCGCCGGAGGTGAGGCCGACGGCGCGGGTGCCCGAGTAGAGCGGGCCGCCGCTGTCGCCGGGTTCGGCGCACACGTTGGTGCGGATCATGCCGTAGACGACGTCGCCGCCGCCGTAGTTGACGGTGGCGTTGAGGCCGGTGACCCGGCCGCTGTGGGTGCCGGTGGTGGAGCCGCGCCGGGTCACGGACATGTTGACCGTGGCGTTGACGGCGCTGGTGATGTCCTGGCTGCCGACGGTCCCGGGCGGCACGGGCGAGTTGCTGGCGTACTTGATGAGTCCGTAGTCGTTGTTGGGGAAGCTCGACCCGGTCGTGGAGCCCAGGACGTTCGTGCGGGCGGAGTTGGTCCACCAGGTGCCCGCGCCGTCGGTGCAGTGCCCGGCGGTCAGGGCGTAGTAGTTGCTTCCGCTGCGGACGTTGAAGCCGAGCGAGCAGCGCCAGCTGTTGGCGTAGATGGCGTCGCCGCCCGAGGCCAGCTTGGTCAGCCTGCCCGGGATGCGCTCGATGCGCAGCGCCCCCGCGTCGGTTCCGGCCTCGCGCTTGATTCTCGCGATGGCGGCGGTGGAAACGGTGGAGTCGGCGGAGACCACGAGGGTTCCGGTGGCGGGGTCGGCGTGCCAGGCGGTGCCCGCTACGTCGGCCCGCAGGACGGACGCGCCGGCGGAGGCGAGCCGGTCGGCGCTGAAACCGCCGTCCTGTGGGTCCGCGCTCGCCGCGGTGGGGGCGGCGAGCGCTGCGGCGGCGGCCAGGCCGGTGGCCACCGCGAGCAGCCTGTTACGGGTGGTGCGCTTGATCCTCACTTCTCGTCCTCCTGGAGAGGGTCGGGGGCCCGGCGGTCGTGGGGGTGCCAGAGCCCGTGAGGCGCAGCCGGGGGCATGGCGGGCGCATGAACTTTGGCCGTGCCCCTGACAAGCGCTGTCGGGAGTGTCCTGTCGTCGGATACCGGTCGCAAGAGCGGCTTTCGGCCGCCGCACGCCGCCTTTCACCGTGGGGGGCGGTGTGTTCCGGGGCGGTGTGAAAGGCCGGGTGTGGGGGTCCGCGAGGGCGCGGTCGGGCGGCGCGCCGGAGCCCGGTCGGGCTCCGGGGCGGTGGCGCCCCGCGCGCCGGATATGCCGGCCTGCGGGCGGCGGACGCGGCGCCGGGTGCGACGGGCGCCGACGTCGGCTCGGAGGCCCGCGGGGACGGGCCGGACGCGCTCGGCGAGGACCGCCGGGTTCCGGCCGGTACGGTCGGGCGCGCGGCCCCGCCGGGTGCGGTCCTCGGAGGTGGCGGTCAGGGGCGCCCGGCCGGTGCGGGCGCGCCCGGGAAGGCGGCGCGGTGTGGTGCCTGGCGCTTCGGCGCGGGGAGGACCGTGTGGGCCCGGAACGGCCGGAATTCGACCTTCCGGGTGGCCGGCCGGGCGGGGGCGACCGTCCGGCACGAGGGAACCGTACGGGGCGGACACGGCCGCCTCGGCCCCGTGCCCGCGCCGGGTCCGCCGGGCCGCGTGCGGATCGTCTGCGTCATCGCTCATCCCGCTCAGCCCTTCCACGCGCGTCCGGACGGGAATCCCCGCATACGCCGTCCGGGCGCGTGGAACTGACGCGGGCTCAGTCGCAGCAGCAGCCGCAGTTGCAGTCGCAGCAGCCGCCGTCGCCACCGCCGCCGCCGGAGCCGCCCTCGGAACCTCCGGTCGGCGCGGAGTTCGGTTGGCAGCAGTCGCAGCACTCGCAGGCGTCGCACCACGGGTCCCGCTTCTTGCGCGACCAGGGGCCCTCGTGCTCGGTGCAGCAGATCTGGCAGGTGCAGAAGAGCCCGATGGCCACCGCGCAGCCGGCCAGCAGGCCGCGGCGCGGCCGCTGCGGGTGCCGTCCGCCACCGCCGAAACCGCCGCCTCCGCCTCCGCCTCCGCCGAAGCCGTCGCCGCCGAGCCCGCCGCCACCGCTGCCGTACCCGCCGGGCCTCGCGGGCGGCGGGCCGCCCGGTACCTGGGGGTTGTTCGGGTCGTAGGGGTTGGCGCCGTACGGAGCGCCGCCGTAGGGGTTGCCCCCGTTCCCGCCGTACGGGTTCGGGCCGTACGGGTTCGGACCCTGCCCGGCCGAGGCGTTGGCCGTGTGGCCGCAGCTCATGGTCCCGAAGGCCCGGTCCACCGAGGTGCGCAGCTCGTGCACGAGCAGCCGGTGGGCGAGCCCCGCGTCGGCGAACTCGACCTCGCCCAGCGCCAGCCTGATCCCGTGCAGGGCGTCGTCGCAGAGCCTGCGGGCCTCGGTGAGCGAGGTCCCGGTGGCGGTGAGCGGGTTCCAGGCACCCGCCTCGGCGTCGGCGCCCTGGTCCTCCACCGCGTCCAGCAGGTGTGCGAGCCGCCCGAAGTACCGGCCGGCCTCGGCCAGCGCCGGGGCGTTGCCCGGCCGTCCGGCCAGTTGCGCGGTATGCGCGAAGGCGGCGGCCGTCGCGGTCTCCGTCGGCTCGGTCACCACGAGCACGGGAGTGCCGGGGCCGGCCAGGACCTCGATGCCCGCCTGCCGGTCCACCGCGTCCACGAGCACCGCGGTGTCGAAGCCGAGCGAGGCGCCGGTGCGGGCACCGGCCCGGTCCCAGCCGCGGGCCACCCTGCGCGCGGCGGCGGCGATCGGGGCCCGGGCCAACAGCCCGTCCCGGTCGGCCACGTGGTCGCGCACCTTGGCGGAGGCCAGGACCAGTGAGACGGCGGCCGCGAGCCGGGCCCCCTCGCCCTTGGCGACGGCGGCCGTGCGCATCCCGCGCAGCGGGCAGGGGCCGGCGGTGCGCCGGGAGCCGGGTGCGGGACCCGACTGAGCCTCCGTCAGAACGGAGACGAGCAGCCCGTCATAGTTCGTGACGATCCGGGCGAACTGCCCGTGGTCTCCCCGAAGTGCCAGGCACAGCCCGCACAGATGGGCCATCCATTCCGTCTTGAACCGCTCCCCGAGCCGGTGCGTGCAAGGCCTGACTATGCCGAACAAGCTGCTTCCCCCGTGTGTCGTACGCGTGCCTGCCGGGCATCGTATCGACCCGCGTCTTTCACCCGTACGTCCCCGCCGCCCACCCGTACGGCGGCTGCGGTCGTATTTTCACTCAGTCAGCAGCGGGAGCGACCAGGATCCTTGACCGTGCAACGGATGTTCTGCACCAGTACCGTCACGAAACCCCTGCGCGGCGACTATCCACTTGGCGCGTTGTCAGCATCATGGACGAGCATAGGGGCAGCGGAGAGAAGACAGACTGACCGCGGTGAAAGGAGGCAGTCCATGGGTTCGGTGCGCAAGGCGAGTGCCTGGCTGGGTCTCGTGGAGGACAGCGACGACGAGCGCTACTACGACGACGACTACGCGGAGGCCGCCCACGGTTCCGTCGCGGGCCCCGGTGACCAGTGGGTGACCGACCCCCGCGTCAAGGTGGCCTCCGAGTCGGCCGTGGAGCACGGCCGCCGGATCGCGACGGTCACCCCGGACGGATTCCGTGACGCGCGCGGCATCGGCGAGCTGTTCCGCGACGGGGTCCCGGTGATCGTGAACCTGTCGTCGATGGACCCGACCGACGCGAAGCGCGTCGTCGACTTCGCGGCCGGACTGACCTTCGGTCTGCGCGGTTCGATCGAGCGGGTGGCGACCAGGGTCTTCCTGCTGACCCCGGCCGACACCCAGATCGTGAGCGGCGAGCCCGGCGGCCGCTCGCGCGACTTCTTCAACCAGAGCTGAGCAGGGCTCTCACCGGAAGGCGTCCAGCCCGGTGAGCGCCTTGCCCAGCACCAACTGGTGCATCTCGACGGTGCCCTCGTAGGTGAGCACCGATTCGAGGTTGGTGGCGTGCCGCATGACGGGGTATTCGAGCGAGATCCCGTTGGCGCCGAGGATGGTCCGCGCGGTGCGGCAGATCTCGATGGCCTCGCGGACGTTGTTGAGCTTGCCGAAACTGATCTGCTCCGGCCGCAGGGTGCCCGCGTCCATCCGCCGGCCCAGGTGGTGGGCGAGCAGGATGCCCTTGTGGAGTTCGAGGGCCATGTCCGCCAGCTTGGCCTGGGTGAGCTGGAAGCCGCCGATCGGCTTGCCGAACTGCTCCCGCGTCCTGGCGTAGTCGAGCGCGGCCTCGAAACTGGCCCGCGCCGCGCCCATGGATCCCCAGATGATCCCGTACCGCGCGTGGCTGAGACAGCCGAGCGGCCCCTTGAGCCCGGTGACGAGCGGCAGCACCGCGTCGGCGGGCAGCCGTACGTCGTCCATGACCAGCTCGCTGGTGACGCTGGCCCGCAGCGACCACTTGTGCTTGATCTCCGGCGCGGAGAAGCCGGGCGTGTCGGTGGGCACCGCGAAACCGCGGATCCCGTCGTCGGTCTGCGCCCACACCACGGCCACCGCGGCGACGGAGCCGTTGGTGATCCACATCTTGCGGCCGTTGAGCACCCAGTCGGTGCCGTCTCGCTTGGCGTGGGTCCGCATCGCCGCGGGGTCGGAGCCCACGTCGGGCTCGGTCAGCCCGAAGCAGCCGATCAGCTCGCCGGCGGCCATGCCGGGCAGCCAGCGCTGCTTCTGCTCCTCGGAGCCGTACTTCCAGATCGCGTACATGGCGAGCGAGCCCTGTACGGAGACCAGCGAGCGGATGCCGGAGTCGGCGGCCTCCAGCTCCAGGCAGGCGAGGCCGTACTGCACCGCGCTGGCGCCGGCGCACCCGTAGCCCTCCAGGGACATCCCGAGCGCCCCGATGTCACCGAGCTCCCGGGCCAGCTCACGGATCGCGGGCAGTTCGCCGCTCTCGTACCACTGGGCGATGTTCGGCAGCACCCGGTCGGCGGCCCAGGCGCGGACGGTGTCCCGGACGGCGAGGTCCTCGGGTCCGAGGAGCTCGTCGAGCCCGAGCGGATCGGTGGGTACGAAGGACACGGGGCCTCCCGGCGGCCTGAGCGGAACCAGCGGCGCAGGTTTTTGCGCCCACCCGAAGCTATTGGCCTCCGGCGGGCAAATCCAGCCCTGCTTTCCGGCGCCGCACCGGCGGGGCCGGCGCGCGCTCAGCCCGCGTGCTCGACCGGGGTCGGCCGCGGCTCGCCCTTCGACTGCGCGGGCAACCGCACCGGCTCGGCCCCCTCGGCCGCCCCGCAGTCCATCGCCCGCGGCAGCTTCAGCGCCATCACGGCGCCCGCGAACAGCAGCGCCGCGCTCACCAGCAGCGTCACGTGCAGCCCGTGCACGAAGGAGTGCCGGGCCGCCGCGTACAGGGCGGCTCCTGCCGGTCCGCCCAGGCCCGAGGCGATCTGGTACGCCTCGCCCAGCGAGTTCGCGGCGCCCGCCGACTCCGCCGCCGAGACCCCCGGTACCGAGGCGAGCCCCGGCCGGTAGGCAGCGTTCATCACGCTGCCCAGCAGTGCGATGCCGATGCCCGCGCCCAGCTGGTAGGAGGTCTCGCCGATCGAGGCCGCCCCGCCCGCGGTCTCGGCCGGGGCCTCGCTCAGCATCGACTCGTACGCGGCGAACAGCGTGGTCTGCAGTCCGAAGCCGAGCAGGATGAAGCCGACGGTCAGCAGCACCGGCCGGTCCTGCTGACCCATGAGCGTCAGCAGCAGCACGGCGAAGGCCGTCAGCAGGAAGCCCAGCGACACCATGGTGCGCGGCCCGACCCGGGACAGGGTGTAGGAGCCGGTGGCGCCCGCGGCCATGGCCGCGAAGGTCAGCGGCAGCAGCCGCAGGCCGGTCTCCAGCGGGCTGAGGTGCAACACCAGCTGGAGGTACTGGACGGCGATCAGCTCCAGCCCGACCAGCGCGAGCATGGCGAGCACGATGCAGGCGACCGAGGCGGAGAAGGCGGGCCGCGAGAACATCCGCATGTCGATCAGCGGGTGCTCGCGCCGCTTCTGGCGCCGGACGAACAGCACGAGCAGCGTCGCCCCGAGCAGGAGCGGGACCAGCGCCTCGGCGTCGAGGAGGTGCCGTTCGGCGCCGAGCCGCTTGATCCCGAGCACCGAGCCGAGCACGCCGGCGGCGGCCATCAGCGCGCCGAGCACGTCCCACGGCCCGTCCGCGGAGCCGCGCGACTCCGGCAGCAGCCAGCGGCCGAGCGGGAGGATCAGCGCCATCAGCGGGATGTTGATGAGGAAGACGGAGCCCCACCAGAAGTGCTCGATGAGGAAGCCGCCGAGGACCGGGCCGCTGGCCGCGCCGATCGCGGCGACGGCGGTCCAGATGCCGATGGCCAGGGCCCGCTCGCGCCGGTCGGGGAAGACCTGGCGCAGGATCGACAGGGTGGCCGGCATGATCATCGCGCCGCCGATGCCGAGCAGGGCGCGTGCGGCGATGAGAACCTGGGCGTTGTCGGCGAGGGCCGCTATCGCGGAGGCCACGCCGAAGAGTCCGTAGCCGAGGAGGAGGATGCGGCGGCGGCCCACCCGGTCCCCGAGGGTGCCGAAGAGGATCAGCAGCGAGGCGCAGACCAGCGGGTAGGCGTCGACGACCCAGAGGAGTTCCATCGGGCCGGGCCGCAGGTCCTCCGTGACGGACGGGACCGCGACGTGCAGGATCGTCGCGTCGAGCGCGACGAGGACCAGGCTGACGCAGAGAACGGCCAGGACGACCCAGCGGTTGGCACCGCCGGAGGCCGCTCCCAGCCGCTGCCAGGGCGAAGGGGTCCCGGCCGTGGCCGCGTTCGTCCCCGCCATGCATGTACCTCCCAGGTGATCCCTCGCGCTCGGTGGACCAGCGTCTGGCGGAGCCACGGGGGGTGGTGCGCTGTGCGGCATCCAACGGGGTCCGGCATCGACACGCGAGTGAACGGTCAGCGTACGCGAGTTCGTGTGCCCGACACGTGGCCAAGCTCTCATCCCGGGAGCGCCCCCCGTGTGGCGTGCGCCACTCCCCCGCCCCGAAGTCCTCCCCCGCGTACACGCCCGCTCACGGTCCGTGGTTCTCGGCGCCGGCCCCATTCGGACGCCACCGATAATCATGCCTGTGGAAGATCTTGGATTTCGCCGGGCCGCGCCCGCACTGGCCGCCTTCGCCGCGGTACGGCTGCTCGGGCTGACCGTGCTCGCGGTGTGGGGCGCGGTGGTGGGCAGCAGCCCGCACACGCTGCTGTCGGCCCGATGGGACTCGCTCTGGTACGCCCGCATCGCCGCCGAGGGGTACGGCTACGAGATCGTCCTGCCGGGCGGGGACGTTCACTCCAACCTGGCGTTCTTCCCGCTGCTGCCCTGGCTGGAGCGCGTGGTGTCGGCGGCGACCGGGCTCTCGTACGGCTCGGCGGGCCTGGTGGTGTCGGTGCTCGCCGGGCTCGCCGCGGCGTGGGGGATCTTCGCGGTGGGCGACCTGCTCCACGGCCGCCGCACCGGGGTGTTCGCGGTCGCCGTCTGGGCGGCGCTGCCCGTCGGGATCGTCCAGTCCATGGCGTACAGCGAGTCGCTGTTCACCGCGCTCGCCGCGTGGGCGCTGTACGGAGCCCTGCGCGACCGGTGGCTGACGGCGGGCCTGCTCGCCGCCGGGGCCGGCCTGACCCGCCCGGTCGGCGCGGCGGTCGTCGCCGCGGTGTGGGTCGCCGCCGCACTGGCCCGGCGGCGCGGGGAGCGGTCGTGGCGGATGGCGGCGGGGGTGCTGCTGGCTCCGGCGGGTGCTGCGGCGTACGTGCTGTGGGTGGGCGCGCGCACCGGGGGCGGCCTGCTCGGGTACCTGGACGTGCAGGCCGGCTGGGGCAACGGCTTCGACGGCGGCTGGGCCTTCGCCCGCTTCGTCGGGGCGAAGCTGGCCTCGTCCGCCTGGCCGGCCGGGCTGGGGCTGATCGCGGGGGTGGTCCTGGTGCTGTGGCTGTACGCGGCGTGCGTGCGGCAGCGGCAGCCGGCGCCGCTGCTGGTGTACTGCGGGATCGTCGTGGCGCTGGCGTTGTGCGCGTCGGGGTACTTCGGTTCGAAGCCGCGGCTGTTGCTGCCGGCCTTCCCGCTGATGCTGGTGCCGGCGGTGGCGCTCGCCCGCCGGCGGACCCGGCGGGCCGTCCTGGTGGTGGGCGCGGCCGCCCTGGCCTCGGCGGTGTACGGGGCGTTCTGGCTGAACGGCTCGGGCCCTCCGTAGAGTCCGCGGGCACGGTAATCGACCTGCGGCAATAAAGTCCGAATAAGCGGCCGAAACAATTTCCGGACACCGGATCGAGAAGGATCCAACCCCTGCCGGAATACCGGGAATTAGGGGCAGCGTGAGACCAACTCCACATCACATGGTCATCACAAAGCCCGCGATTCGCCCGGGCCGACCATCGCCGGGCGGTAACGTCGATTGAGTGCGTACCGATCAAATCCTGACCCGTCTGGAGCGGGTCTTCGCCCGGCTGGACCGGGAACCAGAGCGACCGGCTCATCTGCAGACTCCGCAGATGAGCCGGCACCGCGTCGTGCTCCTGGGATCGACCCTCGCGTTCTACCTCGCCATCGTGGTGGCCGTACTGACCACGTCCTGGCTGGTCCGGCTGGACTGGCAGATCATGTTCTTCCGGCCCTACGAGCAGTGGCCGCAGCTGCACGCCTTCCTCGACTACCTGGTCGTGCTCGGCCAGCGCGGGCCCACCGCGGTCATGGTCGCCGCGTGGCTCGGCTGGCGCTCCTGGCGGCAGCACACCCTCCGCCCGCTGATCACCCTCGGCGTCGCGCTGCTGCTGCTCAACGTCACCGTCGGGTCCGTGAAGCTGGGCCTCGGCCGGCTCGGCCCGCACTACGCCACCGAGATCGGCTCGGCCGAACTCTTCGCGGGCGGCGATATATTCCCTTCCGGCCACACCGCCAACGCCGTCGTGACCTGGGGAATCCTGGCCTACCTGGCTTCCACCGTGGTCACCCGGCGGGTGCTGTCCGTGGTGTCCGCGGTCGTCTCGCTGAGCGTCGGCGCCACCACCGTGTACCTCGGCACGCACTGGGTCAGCGACGTCCTGCTGGGCTGGTCCGCGGGTCTGCTGATCCTGCTGGCGCTGCCCTGGTTCGAGCCGCTCATCGCCCGGACCGAGGCCTACGTCTTCGACCTGCGCGAGCTGCTGCGCCGCCGGGCCGAGACCGGACGGATGCCCGTCCCCGTGGTCTCCGCGCTCACCCCGCTGCTCTCGGCGGGCGGCAAGTGGCAGCTGAAGCCCGTCGCCGAGACCGTTGGGGAGCCGGCTGCCGCACCCGTCGCGCCCGCGGCGGCAGCGTCGGCCGGCGCCGCCGCCGGGCACGCCCCGGCGCACCGTTCGGCCGTGCACCCGGCCAACCGGCCGCACCTGATCCGCTCCGAGCGGACCCCGGTCACCCCGGTCGGCAGCCGCCGCCCGGCCCACCCCGCGCACCCCGAGCGGGCCGGAACCCGGGGCACCGCGGCCCGTCCGGTCGCCGGCGGCTGACGGCCACGGCGGGGGCGGTACGCACCCTCCACCCCCGCACCACGAAGGCGGGCCGGGTCATCGACCGGGCCCGCCTTCGGCGTTCGTCAGCGCCACGCCCGGACGTTCGTCCGTCCCGGGTCACGCTTGTGTCACAGAATATCTACAGTCGCCAATTGTTTTCCGGACCGCGACACGCCCGGGTTCCGGACGTATTCGAATTTCCGTCGAGAACCACAGAATTGCCGCAGCCGATTTCCACGGATCCCTTGGACCGGACCAGCTGAATCCCCCTCAGGTCCACTACATTTCCTTCACTTCTCCGGCCCGACGGCCCTCCCCAGGAGATCCCTGAGGTCCCTCATCCGATCCGTGAGACCGGGTGGCTCGACCACTTCGAACTCACAACCGAGCAGCATGATGTGAATCACCAGAACGTCCAGGTTCACGGCGCCGGTGCGCAGCAGACAGGTATCCGCGTCGACCGGTTCCAGGACCCCGTCGCTCGGCGTGATGATCTGGGCCGCCTCCTGTTCCGGCATCTTCAGGCGCACCACCGCGCGGGTGGCGTAGACCCGCTGGGACACCCCTTCGGAGACGTACGCGGCGAGGTCCTCGGCCGGTGGCGGGCGCGGGGTGAACCGCGGCCCGTGGGGCGGTCTGGGCTCGATCCGGTCCGCGCGGAAGGTCCGCCACGCAGCGCGGTCCAGGTCCCAGGCGACCAGGTACCAGCGGCGCTCCGTGCAGACGAGCCGGTGCGGTTCGACGGTGCGGCGGGTGACACTCCCCTCGTGGTCCCGGTAGCCGAAGCGGAGCCGCTCGGTGTCCCGGCAGACCGAGGCCAGTTCGGTCAGCACCGAGGCGTCCACGGTGGAGCGCTGGGCCCCGCGCAGCATCGGCACGGTGAACTCGTTGAGGGCGGAGACCCTCCGGCGCAGGCGCGACGGCAGGACCTGCTCCAGCTTCGCGAGGGCGCGTACGGAGGCCTCCCCGATCCCCTCGACCCCGTGGCCCGCGGCGGTCCGCAGCCCGACGGCGACGGCCACGGCCTCGTCGTCGTCCAGCAGCAGCGGCGGCAGTTCGGCGCCCGCACCGAGCTGGTAGCCGCCTCCGGTCCCGGGAGTGGCGTTCACCGGATACCCGAGCTCCCGCAGCCGGTCCACATCGCGCCGCACCGTCCGCGCGGTCACGCCGAGGCGGTCGGCGAGGTCTGCGCCGGTCCACTCGCGGTGGGCCTGGAGCAGGGAGAGCAGGCGCAGCAGCCGTGCGGAGGTCTCGAGCATCCCCCGAGTCTGCCAGCGCCACGCCCGCACCCGGCCCCGCGGTCCGGCCCCGCCGCAGGCGTCGGCGCGGGGTCCGGCTCCGCCGGGCGCCGGGACCGGCACACCCGTAGGCACGGGCTTCGGCTACGCCGCAGGCGCGGGGCTCGACTCCACCCTGTGGCACGGGGTTCGGCTGCGCCGCAGACGGGGGGAGGGCTTCGCCGCCGGCGCGGGGGCGGGCTCCGCGCCGGAGTCGGGGCGGCCCCCGGCACGGGGTTCGGCTCAGCCGCAGGGACCGGCCCGCCCGCAGCCACCGGGTGCGGCTACGCCTCAGGGACCGGGTTCGGCTTCGTCCCCGGCGCGGGGCTCGGCTTCGCCACCGGCGCGGGCGCTCGGCGTAGGGGTCGGGGCGGCCCCCGGCGCCGGGTTCGACTACGCCGCAGGCACAGGGCCGGCTTCGCCGCGGACACAAGCTCCGGCCCGGCCGCACGCACCGGCCATGCCGCAGGGACCGGCCCGCCCGGAGCCACCGAGCTCGGCTACGCCACCGGCGCAGGGTTCGGCTACGCCGCACGGCTCGGGTTCGCCGCAGGCGCGAGGCTCCGCTACGCCACCGGCGCAGGGGTCGGCTTCGCCGCCGGGGCGGGGGTCGGCTTCGTCCCCGGCTCGGGGGTCGGCTTCGTCCCCGGCTCGGGGGTCGGCTTCGTCCCCGGCTCGGGGGTCGGCTTCGTCCCCGGCTCGGGGGTCGGCTTCGCCGCCGGGGGCGGGTTCGGTGCGGGCGCCGGGGGTGGGTCCGGGAGGAGGAGGAGTGTGCCCACCGCGATCGCCGCCGGTTTCGGGCCGATCGTCTCCCGGTTGGCCTCGTACAGCGCCTGCCAGCCGCCCTTGACCCGCCGCTCGCGGGCGATCGTGGCCAGCGTGTCCCCGCCCCGTACGGTGTGCATCCGCCCGGCGAGTCCGTAGCGCTTCGAGCAGACCGGCCACGCGTTCCATCCCTGCGCGGCGAGGACCTCCTGCGCCACCCCGATCTGCTGCACGCGGTGCGCCAGGTCGGCCCGCGGCGCGAACGCCAGTCCGCCGTACTCCTCCCACGTCGGCTGCCAGAACTGCAGCCCGCCGTAGAAGCCGTTGCCGGTGTTGACGGCCCACCGCCCGCCGCTCTCGCAGTCGGCCACGCAGTCCCAGGGCCACTCCCCGCCGGGACCGCAGTCCCCGGGTCCGCTACCGATCACGCCCGGCGAGCCGGGGTGCGCGGCCCCGGCCGGACCCGGCGCGGGCGGCGGCGGTGCCGCGTCCGCCGCCCCCTGGGGCGGTACGAGCGCCAGCACGACGGCGGTGACCGCGACGGCGGCGCGGGCGGCCCGGGAGATCCGGAGGTTGGGCATCGGGTCACGCTACGCAGCGCCCCGCGGCGCCCCGCGGCCCGCCACGCTGCGGGTCACGCCACCCCACCCGGTCGGCGGAGCGCCGCGGCCCGCCGAAACGGCCACACCCGGCCACCAACTGCGCACAACCAGAAAACAGTTGGCACAAAAGCGAAGCCCTGGTCGCACCGTTCACCCTTCCGGGCGCCCGGTTCGAATCCGTTCCCTCAAATGGCGTGACCCCGGCCGCCGCTCCTGCGTTGTGCCCGGCGAGCCGGGAGCCTCCCGGACCCGCACCTATGCCGAGGAGCCACCCCGTGCCGCGCATGCTCGACGTCAGTGATGAGGTACGTGCCGAGATCGGCGACGAAGAAGCCGACAGGCTGCTCGTCGGCGACGACGCGCCGCGCAGTTACGACTGCACCTCCTGCCGCACCCCGGGCGACCCCGAGAACGACCGCACCAGCACGGTGCTGTTCGTCGGCGAGGAGACCGCCGTCCTCGCCTTCGCCCACGCCACCTGCATCCCCTCGCAGGTCGTCTCCGTCTCCGAGGAGCAGCTCCAGGGCGCGGTGCGCAGCATCACCGGCGACAGCCCGGCCTCCGGTGCGGACACGGGCACGGGCGCGCCCTCGCCGCAGAACGTGCCCGGCGGACAGGCCGTCCTCGGCATCACCAGCGGCCTCGTGCTCATCGGCGGCGAGCTGCACCCGGCGCTGGTCGTCGAGCCGACCGCGCCGATCGCCCGCCCGGGCAGCGACGGCCCCGGCGACGACTTCCTGCCGCTCCTGATCGAGCAGGGCTTCATCCCGGTGACCGACACGTCCGAACTCCCCACCCTCCTCGGCGGATGGTCGGTCCTGCTCGCGGCCGGGCAGCTGCACGCCGTGCTCCAGCCGGGCGCCGAGGGCGGCGGCCAGGTCGCCTGGTGGCAGGCGCACCAGGCGCTGTCGGTCACCGACGGCTGGCGGACCGCCGTCCAGAAGACCCAGCGCGTGCTCATCTACGCCGCCCCGGTCGGCTCCATCGGCCAGCAGCCCCGCGAGGACCTGCTGCGCGACGCGCTGGACAAGGCCGCCGCCGCGGGCAAGCTCGTGGCCGCCGCGATGCCGCTGGCGGGGACGCCCGGCGCCTGATCCAGCCGGTACCGAAAGCGGCCGCCCGGCCCCCGCAGAGGGGGCCGGGCGGCGTGCGCCGGGGGTGTGCGGTCCGTCCCGCACACCCCCGGCGATCTGTGTTTCCCGCCCCTTCACCCCGCATCCGCAGCGCGCCGATTTCGTTGGCTGATACGTGCATCCATACGACTCCTCCCGCGCCCCGTCCTATCCGAGCACCGTCCCCGCCATGCGTCCCGTACGCGACCGGGACAGCTCTCCGGCCGTCTCGCACACCCCGATCTACGACACGCTGTACTCGGAGTACCTGCGCGCCTTCCGGGCCCTGCCGGGCGACCGTACGGGCGAGGAGGACCTCGGGTTCACGGCCTTCTCCTACGGGGGCGGCTACGCCGGCACGTACGGCAGCGGCTGGAGCGGTGCGGCCTGGCAGCGGACCGACTGGCAGCCCTCCTATGGCTCGCCGGCCCCGTCCCAGACACCGTCCCCGATTCCGTCGCCGACGCAGTCGCAGCCCCAGGCCCAGCCCGCCTACTCGTACGCGGGCAGCCCCGGATACGCCGACGGGCGGCAGCACCAGACCGGGATGACGCACATCCCGGCGGCCCTGCCGCCCGCTCCGCGCCGGGGCTACTGACCCCGGACCGCCGCTACTTCTTCTTCTTGTACTGGGCGCCGCGCTTCTCGCGCACCCGCACCGAGATGTGGATCGGGGTGCCCTCGAAGCCGAACTCCTCGCGCAGGCGGCGCTCGATGAAGCGCCGGTAGCCGTGCTCCAGGAAGCCGGAGGCGAAGAGGACGAACCGCGGCGGCTTGCTCCCCGCCTGGGTACCGAACAGGATGCGGGGCTGCTTGCCGCCGCGGATCGGGTGCGGGTGGGCGGCGACGACCTCACCGAGGAAGGCGTTGAGCCGGCCGGTGGGGACGCGCGTCTCCCAGCCCGCGAGGGCGGTCTCGATCGCCGGGACCAGCTTCTCCATGTGGCGGCCGGTGAGCGCCGAGACGTTCACCCGGGGGGCCCAGGAGACCTGCTGCATCTCGGTCTCGATCTCGCGCTCGAGGTAGTAGCGGCGCTCCTCGTCGAGCTCGTCCCACTTGTTGTAGGCGATGACGATCGCGCGGCCGGCCTCGACGGCCATGGTGATGATGCGCTGGTCCTGGACGCTGATGGTCTCGGTGGTGTCGATCAGGATGACCGCCACCTCCGCCTTCTCGACGGCCGCGGCGGTGCGCAGCGAGGCGTAGTAGTCGGCGCCCTGCTGGAGGTGGACCTTCTTGCGGATGCCGGCGGTGTCGACGAACTTCCAGGTGACGCCGCCGAGCTCGATCAGCTCGTCGACCGGGTCGCGGGTGGTGCCGGCGAGCTCGTTGACGACGACCCGGTTCTCCTTCGCGACCTTGTTCAGCAGCGAGGACTTGCCGACGTTCGGGCGGCCGATCAGCGCGATGCGGCGCGGGCCGCCGGGGGCCACGCCGCCGAAGGTCTGCTCGGGGGCCTCGGGCAGGACGTCGAGGACGGCGTCGAGCATGTCGCCGGTGCCGCGGCCGTGCAGCGAGGAGACCGGGTGCGGCATGCCGAGGCCCAGCGACCACAGCGAGGCCGCGTCGGACTCGCCGCTCTGGCCGTCGACCTTGTTGGCGCACAGGACGACGGGCTTCTTGGCCTTGCGGAGCAGCCTGACGACGGCCTCGTCGCTGTCGGTGGCGCCGACCTTGGCGTCCACGACGAAGACGACCGCGTCGGCGGTCTCGATGGCGTACTCGGCCTGGGCGGCGACGGCCGCGTCGATGCCGAGGACGTCCTGCTCCCAGCCGCCGGTGTCGACGACCTTGAAGCGCCGGCCGGCCCACTCGGCCTCGTAGGTGACGCGGTCGCGGGTGACACCGGGCTTGTCCTCGACGACCGCCTCGCGGCGACCGATGATGCGGTTCACCAGGGTCGACTTGCCGACGTTGGGGCGGCCCACGACGGCGAGGACGGGCAGCGGGCCGTGGCCCGCCTCCTCGATGGCTCCTTCGACGTCTTCGAGGTCGAAGCCCTCTTCCGCGGCGAGCTCCATGAACTCCGCGTACTCGGCATCGCCAAGTGCTCCGTGGTCGTGCTGGTCGTTCATGAAGTCCGTTCCTCGTCGTTCGTGGTGATCGGTGGTGCCCGCGCAGCGCGGTTCCACTACTGGGTTCAAGTCTCGCTCAGCGCCCGGTCAGGCGCTTGGCGTCGGCCAGGTGGGCGGTCAGCCGGTCCTGGATGCGTACGGTGGCCAGGTCCAGCGCGGTACGGGTGCGGCGGCCACTGCCGTCCCCGGCGTCGAAGGCCGAGCCGAAGACGACGTCGACCCGGCTCTTGAAGGGCGGCAGCCCCGGGATCAGCCTGCCTCGCCCTTCGGCGCTGCCGAGGACGGCGACGGGCACGATGGGCGCGCCGCTGCGGACGGCGAAGTACGCCAGTCCCGCGCGCAGCGAGGCGAAGTCGCCCTCGCCCCTGCTGCCCTCGGGGAATATCCCGAGGGCCCCGCCCTGGTCGAGCACGGCGAGGGCGCGGCCTATCGCCGCCCGGTCGGCGCCGGAGCGGTCGACCTTGACCTGCCCGATGCCGTCCAGGAAGGGGCCGAGCGGGCCCACGTACGCTTCCTTCTTGATCAGGAAGTGCAGGGGGCGGGGCGCGGTGCCCATCACCATGGGGCCGTCTATGTTGTGCGTGTGGTTCACGGCGAGGATGACGGGGCCCGAGACAGGCACCTTCCAGGCGCCCAGTACGCGCGGCTTCCACAGCCCGTACATGAGGCCGATGCCGATGCGCCTGCCGACCGCCGCACCCTTGAGGGAGGGCGTTTGGCTCACTTGCGGCCCGCCCGCTTCTCTTCCACGAGCGTCACGACGCACTCGATCACCTGGTCGAGCGTGAGCTCGGTGGTGTCCACCTCGACCGCGTCGCCGGCCTTGGCCAGCGGGGAGGTCTTGCGGCCGGAGTCCGCGGCGTCGCGCTTGATCAGCGCCGCCTTGGTGGCGGCCAGGTCGGCGGCCTCCTTGCCGCGGAGCTCTCCGCTGCGCCGGGCGGCGCGCGCCTCGGCGGAGGCCGTCAGGAAGACCTTGAGGTCGGCGTCGGGCAGGACGGTGGTGCCGATGTCCCGGCCCTCTACGACGATCCCGTCCGCTTCCCGGGCCGCCTCGGCGGCGATGGAGCGCTGCAGCTCGGTGATGAGCGTGCGCACCTCGGGGACCGCGCTGACGGCGCTGACCTTGGAGGTGACCTCCTGGGTGCGGATGGGACCGGCGGCGTCGAGGCCGTCCACCGTGATGGTGGGGGCGGCCGGGTCGGTGCCGGAGACGATGGAGGGCTTGCCGGCGGCGACCGCCACGGCCTGCGCGTCGTCGGTGTCGACCCCGTTGGAGATCATCCACCAGGTGATGGCCCGGTACTGGGCACCGGTGTCCAGGTAGCGCAGCCCGAGCTTGGCGGCCACGGCCTTGGAGGTGCTGGACTTGCCCGTGCCGGAGGGACCGTCGATGGCGACGATCACGGCGGACGGAGCTGCGGTTTCCACGGTGCGGGCACCTTCCTGGTTGCGCGTGCGTGTCAGGGCGCGGCAAAGCGCCCCCCTGCAAGGTTACCGGGCCGCCGGCACCCCCCGGCCCCGCCCGCGCTTTCCGGCCCCCGGACTACTGCTTGCGCAGGGCCCAGCCCCGTTCGCGCAGCTCTGCGGTCAGGCCCGGCACGGACCGCGGTTCCACCATGAGCTGGACGAGGCCGGCCTGCTGGCCCGTCGCGTGCTCGATCCGCACGTCCTCGATGTTGACGCCGGCGCGGCCGGCGTCGGCGAAGATCCGGGCCAGCTCGCCCGGCTGGTCGCTGATGAGCACGGCCACCGTCTCGTAGGCCGCGGGGGCCGCTCCGTGCTTGCCCGGGACCCGGACCCGGCCCGCGTTCCCGCGGCGCAGTACGTCCTCGATGCCCGCGGCGCCGCCGCGCCGCTTCTCCACGTCGGCGGACTGCAGGCTGCGCAGGGCGTCCACGGTCTCCTCCAAATCGGCCGCGATCCCGGCGAGGACGTCGGCGACGGGCCCCGGGTTGGCCGACAGGATCTCCACCCACATCCGCGGGTCGGAGGCGGCGATCCGGGTCACGTCCCGGATGCCCTGCCCGCACAGGCGTACGGCCGTCTCGTCGGCCTCCTCCAGGCGGGCCGCGACCATGCTGGAGACGAGCTGCGGGGTGTGCGAGACGAGCGCGACGGCCCGGTCGTGGGCGTCGGCGTCCATCACCACGGGGACCGCCCGGGAGAGGGCGACCAGCTCCAGCGCGAGGTTGAGGACCTCGTGGTCGGTGTCCCGGGTCGGGGTGAGCACCCACGGGCGGCCCTCGAAGAGGTCCGCGGTCGCGGCGAGCGGCCCGGACTGCTCCTTGCCCGCCATCGGGTGCGTGCCGATGTAGGCGGTGGCGTCCACGCCGAGCGCGGCGAGTTCCCGCCGCGGTCCGCCCTTGACGCTGGCCACGTCGACGTAGGCGCGCGCCGCGCCGCGCCCTATGAGGTCGGCCAGGGTCGCGGCCACGTGGGCCGGCGGTACGGCGACGATCGCGAGGTCGACCTGCTCCTGCGGGGGCTCGTCGGTGCCGGCCCCGAGGGCGGCCGCCGTACGGGCCCGGTCCGGGTCGTGGTCGGCGAGGTGCACGGTGATGCCGCGGGCGGTCAGGGCGAGCGCCGCGGAGGTGCCGATCAGTCCGGTTCCGATGACGACGGCGGTTCTCACGGGGCGCTCCACGGGTGCGTGACGACAGCTTCTGACTCAGGGTAGCCAGACGTGACGCCGCGAGGGCCCGGCTGCCCGCCCTGTGGGACGGCGGCCGGGCCCTCGCGGGGCGCAGTCGTCAGAACTTCTGCTGCCGGATGATGTCCTCCAGCGAACCGGAGGGGATCTCTCCGCCCGGTGTCAGCTTGTCGACGGCCTGCGGCAGGGACTGCGCGATCCGGTCCGCGGCCTCCTGGGGAGAGACTCCGGCCTGGGCCGCGACCTTCTGGAGGGTCTCGTCCGGCACGGCCTCGCTGATCTGCGCGCCGCTGACCGGCTTGTTCTCGCCCGTGCCGATCCAGGACTGCGCCTGGTCGGCCAGGCCGGACTTGGTCAGCATGTCCATGAGGCCGCCGAGGGGGTTGTTCGCGCCGCCGGCCGTCTGGCCGCCGGCGCCGGCGCCACCGCCCATGAGCGCGCCGAGCAGGGCGCCGAGGATGTCGCCTCCCCCGCCGCCGCTCCCGCTCTTGCCGCCGCCGAGGAGGCCGCCGAGAAGCGAGCCGAGGTCGTTACCTGCCATCGTCATGCCTTTCGCAGGAGGGCCGGGCCGCGCGGGCAGCGCCGTACCCGGCTTCGAGACACGGACAATGTCACCTAAAGGGGATGGCTCCGCCACCCGGCACCCGGGCCGGCCGCCGCTGCGGTAGAACGATCGGCATGATCTTCCACATCGTCCCGCTCGCCGACTGGACCGCCGCCCCCGAGCTGCCGTACGCCCCGCCCTCGCTGGACTCCGAGGGGTTCGTGCACTGTTCGGCGGACCCCGCGACGGTGCTCGGCATCGCCGAGACGCACTACCGGGCGCAGCCGGGGACCCTGCTGGCGGTCGAGCTGGACGAGGACGTCCTGACGGCGGAGGTCCGCCGGGAGGGTGATTCCGGTGGCCGTTTCCCACATGTTTTCGGCCCACTGAACCGGGACGCCGTGGTCCACGTGTGGGAGGTCGTACGCACACCTGGCACACCTGCCTCACTGGCATCGTGGCAGCCGGGCTCGTGAAACGGCGCGGCAGGCTTCACCTGAGGCCCGCCGCAGGCCAGGATGCTGCACGCCGATCCGGCCACAGAGCGAGGAGAGACTGATGAGCGACCCCACGCAAACCGCCCGGCGCACGGTACTGGTGATCGGAGCGGCCACCCTGGCGGGCGGCGCCCTGACCGCCTGCGGCAGCGGCGGTGACAGCGAGAACACCGGGTCCGGCGAACCGAACGGTGCCGCCAGCCCGCCGCCCGGCGACGCCCCGGCCGCCACCCCCTCGGCCGGCGGCGCGCCCGCGGGGAAGGCCATCGTCAAGGCGGCGGACGTGCCGGTGGGCGGCGGCAAGGTCCTCAAGGAGCAGAAGGTCGTCGTCACCCAGCCCACGAAGGGCTCCTTCCGCTGCTTCACCGCGGTCTGCCCCCACCAGGGCTGCCTGGTGACGAAGGTGGAGGACAACGCGATCAACTGCGCCTGCCACAACAGCGAGTTCAAGGCCACGGACGGTGCGGTGATCAAGGGACCGGCCACCAAGGGGCTGGCCGAGAAGAAGATCACGGTCGCCGCGGACGGCAACATCACGCTCGCGTAGCGGGCGCTCGCAGCCCTGCCGGCCTGCGGAAACAGCCCGGCAGGGCGGGTGCCCCCTGGCGTAGGCTCCCGGGATGGACGATCTGACGCTGGTCCGGGACCACACGGTCTACCGGTGCGTGATGGGCTCCCGGGCGTTCGGGCTGGCCACGGAGACCAGCGACACCGACCGGCGCGGTGTCTACCTCGCCCCGACACCGCTGTTCTGGCGGTTCGAGAAGCCCCCCACGCACGTGGAGGGCCCGCGGGACGAGGAGTTCTCCTGGGAGCTGGAGCGCTTCTGCGAACTCGCTCTGCGGGCCAATCCGAACATCCTGGAGTGCCTGCACTCCCCCCTGGTGGAACACGTCAGTCCGGTCGGTACGGAACTGCTCTCCCTGCGCGGCGCGTTCCTCTCCCGCCGGGCCCACACCAGCTTCGGCCGGTACGCGGCCTCCCAGCACGGCAAACTCGTCGCGGACGTCCGCATCCACGGCGCGCCGCGCTGGAAGCACGCCATGCACCTGCTGCGCCTGCTGCTGTCCTGCCGCGACCTGCTGCGCACCGGCCTGCTGAGCATCGACGCGGGCCCTGACCGCGACCGCCTGCTCGCCGTCCGCCGCGGGGAGCTCACCTGGGACGAGGTCGACGCCTGGATGACCCGCCTGCAGGAGGAGACGGAGAAGGCCCTGGCCGGCACCCCCCTGCCGGAGGAGCCGGACCGTGCCCGGGTGGAGGACTTCCTCGTCCGCACCCGGCGCGCGTCAGCCGCCTAGGCTCCGGCGCCGCCGTACGACGTACGCGTCCAGCGCCTCGTACGCCGAGCCGTGCGCGGGCAGCGCGGTGGCCGCCTGCGCGGCGTCCAGCACCGCGTGCAGCGCCTCGAAGTCCTCCCGTACCGAGGCGACGGGCGGGCCCTCGTAGCCTCCGTGCTCGGCGGCGACCTTGGCCTCGATCAGCCCGGCGAGGTACGGCGGCGCCTCCGGCACCTCGGCCAGCAGGGTCGGCAGGTGCGCCTGGACCTCGGCCGACCGCATCAGGTGGATGCCGGTGAGCAGCGCCCGGAAGGCGTAGAGGAGCGGCTTGAGTCCGGCGGCCTTGCCGAAGAGCCGCCACTGGGTGTTCGCGAACCCCCGGTAGTGGTGGGCGTGGTGGGAGGTCAGGACGCCGGGGGCCAGCGCGACCAGTTCCTCGTGCGCCGCCGTCGTGTGGACCACGAGCGGGGAGAGCAGCTGCTCCAGCACGTAGCCGTTGCGGTTGAGCATGAGCCGGACGAACTTGCGCAGGTCGTGCGTGACGAGGTCCATCTCCACGTCGTCGCGGTCCCACATGCGGGTGCGGGTCTCCTCGGGCTCGCGCAGGCCCAACAGGTCCTCCACCGGGAGCAGGTGCGCCCCGCGCAGGTCGATGTCGGAGTCCCGCGACGGGAAGCCGTACAGGTGTGCGCCCGAGACCGTGGCGAAGAGCAGCGGGTCGGGCTGCTCGGCCACGACGGGGGTCAGGTCGATGCTCAGGGCGTCCAGCATGGATCAGGCGTCCCAGAGGGTGCCGAAGGCCAGGAGTTCGTCCCGGTACTCGATGCGGCCCTCCCACTCGCGCGGCCAGACGTCCGCCCCGAGGTGGGCTCCGGCGAAGGCGCCGGCGAGGCAGGCGAGGGAGTCGGAGTCGCCCTTGGTACAGGCGGCGCGGCGCAGGGCCGTCAGGGGCTCGTCCGGGAAGAGCAGGAAGCACTGCAGGGCGGTGGCCAGGGCCTCCTCGGCGATCCAGCCGTCCCCGGTGGTCAGGCAGGGGTCGGTCTCCGGGGACGGCGACCGCAGGGCGGCCGCGAGCCGGTCCAGCACGGCCAGGCACTCGTCCCAGCCGCGCGCGATGAAGGACTCCGGGGTGGCGTCACTGGCGGTGCGCATCCACAGGTCGCCGAGCCAGCGCTCGTGGTAGCGGGTGCGGTTCTCCAGGGCGTACGAGCGCAGCCGTCCGACCAGGCCGGTGACCTCGGTGCCGGTGGCCAGCAGGTGCACCGCCTGCGCCGTCAGGTCGGAGGCGGCGAGTGCGGTGGGGTGGCCGTGGGTGAGGGCGGACTGGAGCTGGGCCGCGCCCGCCCGTTCCTCGTCGGTCCAGCCGGGCACCAGGCCGACGGGGGCCACCCGCATGTTCGCCCCGCAGCCCTTGGAGCCGGTCTGGCTGGCGTCGCGCCAGTCGCGCTGCGGGTCGTTCAGCAGGTCGCAGGCCCGCAGACAGGTGTTGCCGGGGGCCCGGTTGTTCTCGGGCGAGTGGTACCAGTCGACGAACTCCTCCCGGACCGGGCGGGTCAGGCGCAGCGGGCCTATGGGTCCGTGGTCCGTCGCGGTCCGGATGCCGCGCGCCAGGGCGAGGGTCATCTGGGTGTCGTCCGTGACGATCGCGGGGCGGGGCAGGCGCATCTCGCGCCAAGGGCCCGTCTTGGCGAGGATCGCGGGAACGTCGTTGAACTCGGTCGGGAAGCCCAGGGCGTCACCCAGGGCCAGGCCGACCAGCGCGCCGGTAGCGGCTCGCTTCGTCATCGGGTGGGTCCTTCCGGTCGGAGCAGCGGTGGATGGAGGGCGGTCGCCGGGCCGGCCCGGTAGAGGGCGGCCGGTTTGCCGCGGCCCCCGGTGAGCCGGGCGGCGCCCGGTACGGCCTCGACGAACCCGGGCGTCGTCAGGACCTTGCGGCGGAAGTTGGGGCGGTCGAGCACGGTGTCCCAGACCGTCTCGTACACGGCCAGGAGCTCCCCGAGGGTGAACTCGGGCGGGCAGAAGGCGGTGGCCAGGCAGGTGTACTCCAGCTTCGAGCGGATCCGCATCCGTGCGTCCGCCAGGATCACCGCATGGTCGAAGGCCAGGTCCGGGGCCTGTCCCAGGGGCAGCCAGCGGGCCTGCGCCGCGTCCCCGCCGCCGCCCGCGGCCGGCTCGGGCAGGTCCGGAACGAGGGCGGTGAAGGCCACCGAGACGATCCGCATCCGGGGGTCGCGGTCCGGCTCGCTGTAGGTGCGCAGCTGCTCCAGGTGCAGGGCCCCCACGACCGCCTCGGGCAGGCCGGTCTCCTCGGCCAGTTCGCGGCGGGCCGCGGCCTCGGCGGACTCCCTCGGCAGGACGAACCCGCCGGGCAGCGCCCAGGAGCCCGCGTACGGCTCCTGGCCGCGCCGGATCAGCAGCACGTGCAGGACACCGCCGCGCACGGTGAACACGGCGAGGTCGACGGTCACCGCGAACGGCTCGAAGGCGTACGGGTCATAACCCGGTTCCGGCGCCCCGCTCATCGGTTCTCCGGGAGGGGGGCGGCGAACCGCCAGCCTTCGGCGAGCAGTTCGTCCACGGCCGCCACGGCCGTGGCCAGCCGCTCCCGCCGGTCGCCGCGCACGGACAGGAAACGCCGTCCGGTCGCCTCCAGCTCCTCGCGGAACCGCCGGGTCATCCAGGGTCTGAGCTCGGGCCCGTCGCGCAGCCCGTCGTCCTCGAAGGGGACGTCGGCGTCCTCGGTCAGCAGGTACAGGTCCCGGTGGGTGAGGGCGGCGATCCGCTCGACCTCGGCGTGGCGGCCGCCCATGTACCGCTCGTGCCAGATGCCGGTGGCGAAGGAGTCGGTGTCGCAGACCAGCACCGGGGAGCCGACGCGTGCCGCACGGTCCTCGGCCTCGTCCTGCCGGCGGGCGATCACGGGGAACTCCTCCGAGGTGAAGGCGACGTCCGCCCACGTGGCGCCCGGGTCGGCGGCCCGTGCCGCGGCGAGCTTCTCCTCGCTGTAGCGGCGTCCGTACTCCTCGACCCAGCCGGTCGCCGCCCAGACGCCGCCGCGCGCCCGGAGTTGCGCGGCCAGGTCCCGGGACAGCGTGGTCGTCCCGGTGGACTCGGCCCCGAGCACGACGACACGGCGCGCGAGGCGGGCCCGTACGGCCGGGCCGAGGAAGTCCCAGCAGGCGGCGGGGTCGGCCCGTACGGCGGTCCCGGAGACCGGGAACAGGGTCCGGGCGGGGTCCACGCAGACCTCCTCGGCGCCGAACCTGCGGGCGAGCTCGGTCCCGTACTCCTCGGAGGTGAAGACGGCGTCGACGGGGCGGCCGACGGCGGCCCGGAAGATGGCCATGTGGGCCTCCCAGATCTCCGGGTCGTGCAGGTCGACGGGGATGTCGTCGACGGCTCCGACGACGTCCGCGTCCGGGTGGGCCTCGCGCATCCAGGCGACGCGGTCGGCGAGCGGCACCGATTCCACGGAGGCGGCGCAGACCAGGACGGTCAGCCGCTCGCAGTGGTCCTGGGCGGTGCGCACCAGGTGGTGGTGGCCGGCGTGCGGCGGGTAGAACTTGCCGAGCACCAGCCCGTGGCCGAAGCGCCTCATGCCGTCGCCTCCAGGGCCGTCCGGGCGCCGCGCCCGGTGAGCGTGCGCCGCCAGCCGATCAGGCCGGCGACGCACAGGGCGAGGAAGCCGACGTAGAGCAGGGCGGTGAGGTGCAGCCCCTTGTGGACGTACAGGGGGATGTAGACGAGGTCGGCGGCGATCCACAGCCACCAGGACTCGACGAGCTTGCGGCACTGGCCGTAGGTCGCCGCGAGGGAGAGCGCCGTCGTGACCGCGTCCCAGAAGGGGACGGTCGAGTCGGTGGCCCGGGCCAGGAGCAGGGTCAGGCCGAGGGTCCCCGCCGCCCCCGCCGCGGCCAGCCAGACCCATTCGGTGCGCGTGGTGCGGCGCACCGGTAGGGCTCCGGCGGTTCCTGGTCCACCCCCGTGGGTCCAGGACCACCAGCCGTACGCGGCGAGGGCGATGAAGACGATCTGGAGACCGGCGTCGGCGTAGAGGCCGGCCTGGGCGAAGAGCACGATGAAGAAGACGTTGTTGGCGATGCCGATCGGCCAGTTGGCGATGTGCTGACGGGCCACCAGCCACACGCACAGGGCGCCCGTGGCGAATCCGAGCACCTCGGTCCAGCTCAAGGTCCAGTTCATGCCCGGCCCCCACTTCCTTTAATAGTCACTGTGACTATAAACAGGGGTGCGGGGTCGGGGCAAGGGAAAAGCCCGCGGCGCCGTGGGCGCTGCGGGCTTCTCGTGGAGCTGGTCCTGCCGGGCGGTCCTACAGACCGACCTCGCGCATCAGCATGCCGACCTCGGTGTTGGTCAGGCGGCGCAGCCAGCCGGACTTCTGGTCGCCCAGCTCGATGGGGCCGAAGGAGGTCCGGACGAGCTTGTCGACGGGGAAGCCGGCCTCGGACAGCATGCGGCGGACGATGTGCTTGCGGCCCTCGTGGAGGGTCACCTCGACCATGTAGTTCTTGCCGACCTGGTCCAGCACACGGAAGTTGTCGGCGCGGGCCCAGCCGTCCTCGAGCTCGATGCCGTCCTTGAGCCGCTTGCCGATGTCGCGCGGCAGCGAGCCGGTGATCGCGGCGACGTAGGTCTTCTTCACGCCGTACTTCGGGTGCGTGAGGCGGTGGGCCAGCTCACCGTGGTTGGTGAGCAGGATGATGCCCTCGGTCTCGGTGTCCAGCCGGCCGACGTGGAACAGGCGCGTCTCGCGGTTGTTGACGTAGTCGCCCAGGCACTGGCGGCCGTCCGGGTCCTCCATGGTGGAGACGACACCGGCCGGCTTGTTCAGCGCGAAGAACAGGTACGACTGCGTGGCGACGGTCAGGCCGTCCACCTTGATCTCGTCCTTCGGCTGGACGCGCTTGCCCTGCTCGGTGACGATCTCGCCGTTGACCTCGACGCGGGCCTGCTCGATGAGCTCCTCACAGGCGCGGCGCGAGCCCATGCCGGCGCGGGCGAGGACCTTCTGCAGACGCTCGCCCTCCTGCTCGGCTCCCGGGAACGTCTTCGGCGTCTTGATCACGGGCTTGTCGGCGTACCGGTCGCGCACGCGCTCCTCGATGCGCGCGTCCAGCTCGCGCGGGCGGGACTGGCCGCTGCGGCTGCCAGGACCGCGGCGGGGGCCGCCGGCGCCGCCGATGCCGGGGGTCTTGGGCGTGCGGGGGCCGCCCTTGGCGCCGCCGCGCGCCGCGTCACCGCGGGCACCGCCGCGGCTGCGCTCGCCCTCGGGGCCCACGTCGTAGCGGCGCTCCTCGGGGCGGGGGTTGCGGGGACGCTGGGGAGCCTGGTCGCGGTCACGGTCGCGCGAGCCGCCCTGGCCGCCCTGGCCGCCGCGGTAGCCGCCGCTGCTGCCGGAGCCGCCGGAGCCGGAGCCGCCGCGGTAGCCGCCGCCGGAGCCGGAGCCGCCGCGGGAGCCGCCGCCACCGCTGCCCGAGCCGCCGCCGCGGTAGCCACCGCCGCCGCCGGAGCCGCCGCCACGTGCGCTACCGCGCCCGCCGCCGCCACCGCCGCCGCTGTTCCTGTTGCCACCGTTGCCGTTGCCGCTGCTTCGCATCAAAGTTCCGTCGTCTTGTCGTCTTCATCGGTGTCCGGTGCGTCCGGATCGAACGACGGCACACCTTCTTGCGTCTCGGCTTCGATCGCGTCCGCCTCGGGGAGGAAGGGCGCGAGCTCCGGGAGCTCGTCCAGGCCGCGCAGGCCCATCCGCTCCAGAAAGTAGTTCGTCGTCCTGTATAGGATCGCACCTGTTTCGGGTTCCGTCCCCGCCTCCTCCACCAGACCGCGCTGGAGGAGGGTCCGCATGACCCCGTCGCAGTTGACTCCGCGCACGGCGGAGACCCGCGACCGGCTCACCGGCTGGCGGTACGCGACGACCGCCAGGGTCTCCAGCGCCGCCTGGGTGAGCCGGGCCTGCTGGCCGTCCAGGACGAAGGCCTCGACGGCCGGGGCGTACTGCGCCCGGGTGTAGAACCGCCACCCGCCCGCGACGAGCCGCAGCTCGAAGCCCCTGCGCCCGGCCGTGTACTCGTCGGCGAGCTCCCGCAGCGCGTCCGCCACCTCGCGCGGGGTGCGCTCCAGCACCTTGGCCAGGTGCGCCTCGGTCGCGGGCTCGTCCACGACCATGAGGACGGCCTCCAGGGCCGGCTTCAGTTCCAGCGCTGCCACCGCGCCGGCGTCGCTGTTCAATCCTTCGCCTCCACGATCTGGTCGAACTCGTCGGTCACGGTCGGCATGCCGTCACCGTCCCCGCCGCTCCAGCGCACGGTGAGGGTCCGCAGGGCCTCCTCCTGGTCCAGGACGACCGCCTTCTCCCGGTAGAGCTCCAGGAGGGCCAGGAAGCGCGCCACGACGGTGAGGGTGTCCTCGGCGTCCTCGGTGAGCTCCTGGAAGGTGGCCTCGCCGCGCGCCTTGAGCATCCGCACCACGAGGCCTGCCTGCTCGCGCACGCTGACGAGGGGCGCGTGGATGTGGTCCACGTACACCTGGGGCTCGGCCTTGGGCTGCATGGCCTTGACGGCGAGCCGGGCGAACCCCTCCGCGCCGATGCTGATGACGACGTCGGGCAGCAGGTCGGCGTGGTGCGGCTCCAGCCCCACCGTGCGGGGGTAGCGCCGGCCCTCGCTCTCCGCCCGCCGCTCGAAGATCTCGGCGATCTGCTTGTACGCGCGGTACTGGAGCAGGCGCGCGAAGAGCAGGTCCCGGGCCTCCAGGAGGGCGAGGTCGGCCTCGTCCTCCACCTCGGCCACCGGCAGCAGCCGGGCGGCCTTCAGGTCGAGCAGAGTGGCCGCGACGACGAGGAACTCGGTGGTCTGGTCGAGGTCCCAGTCGGGCCCCATGGCCCGGATGTACGTCATGAACTCGTCGGTGACCTTGGACAGCGCGACCTCGGTGACGTCGAGCTTGTGCCGGGTGATCAGCTGGAGCAGCAGGTCGAAGGGCCCTTCGAAGTTGTCGAGCCGCAGCGTGAACCGCCCGTCGCCCCCGGCGGCGGCCCCGGTACCCCCGGTACCCCGCCCGGGGCCCGGTACCGCCGTGCCTCCCCCCGGCCCGGCCGGATCCCCGTTGTCGCCGGACGCGTCCGCAGGCCGTGCCGGGGCCGTGTCGGGGGCCTCGGCCGCCGCCGGGCCGGCCACCGGGCCCGGTACGGCAACCGGGGTCTCGGCGGCCGCTCCCGGCCCGCGCCCCAGGCTCCTGCGGGCCGGGCGGGCGGCGTCGTGATCGAGGGGCATGGCGGTCCAAGTGGGTACGGAAGAAGAGCAGGTCGGCCACAGGAAGCCTAGGCCCTGCCCGAACGATTGCCCGCCCGGCGCGGCCCCCCGAGCCACGCTGCGGGCCCGAGCGGGCCGGTTCCGTGCCGGCAGGGCGCCCTCGAAGGCGATTCGGCGGCGCCGGCGGCCCGGCGGACGTCAGGGTCGGAATCGCCGCACGGCCTCGGGCAGTGAGCCCGCGGAACGCACCGCAGGTGCCGCGGCGGCCCGGCGGACGTCGGGCCTGCATCGCCGCAATCGGCCGGGCAGGACGCCCCGGGAAACGCGCCGCAGATGACGGGTCGGGCCCGCCGCGAAGCCGAGAGGCCGCCGACGGCAGGTCGGCGGCCTCTCGGCGAACGTCGGGCGCGGCAGGTTCACTGCCGCCGCACTGCGCAGTGCGGCGGCGCAGGCGGTCGGCGCGGGCCCGGGAAGATCCGGAAGGGGCGGTCTAGCGGCCGCGGAGGCGGCGGACCAGGATGCTGGCGTCCCCGCGGGACTCCAGGTCGGCCAGGACGACCGCCACCGCCTCGCGGACGATGCGGCCGCGGTCGACGGCCAGGCCGTGCTCCCCGCGGAGCACCAGCCGCGCGTGTTCGAGGTCCATCAGTTCCTCGGCGGAGACGTAGACGGTGATCTTCTCGTCATGCCGCTCGCGGCCGCTGGGCCGCCGGTTCGCGCCGCGGCCCTGGCCCTTGCCCCGCCGGGTCGCCCCCGCCGGGGCGGAAGCCGCCCCGGCGGTCGGTCCGGCCTGGCTGACAGAACCTTCCTGCGGGCGCCGCGGCTGCCCCACCACGGGACCGCCCGTCTCCGTACCGGCCTCAGCCTCCCGGCTGCGGCCCTCTCCCGCCGTGCTCCCGGCCGGAACGGCCGAGTGTTCCGCGGCGGGTGCCTCCTCGGCCCCGCGGCGCGGCGAGGACGACTGGAGCGCCATCCCCCCGGTCGTACGGAACAGTTCGTCGGCGCCGGGCAGACTCACTCGGCGTGACACCGGGCGAGCACCTCCCTGGCCAGCTGGCGGTAGGCGGCGGCGCCGACGGAATTGGACGCGTACGTCGTGATCGGCTCACCGGCGACCGTGGTCTCCGGGAAGCGCACCGTCCGGCCGATGACCGTGTGGTAGACGTGGTCGTCGAAGGCCTCGACGACGCGCGCCAGCACCTCGCGGCTGTGCACCGTACGGGAGTCGTACATGGTGGCGAGGATGCCGTCGAGCTCCAGCTCGGGGTTGAGCCGCTCCTGCACCTTCTCGATGGTCTCGGTCAGCAGCGCCACGCCGCGCAGTGCGAAGAACTCGCACTCCAGCGGGACGATGACCTTGTGAGCCGCCGTCAGGGCGTTCACGGTCAGCAGACCGAGCGAGGGCTGACAGTCGATCACGATGTAGTCGTAGTCGGCCATCAGGGGCTTCAGGGCCCGCTGCAGGGTGGACTCGCGCGCGACCTCGCTGACCAACTGCACTTCCGCAGCGGACAGGTCGATGTTGCTCGGCAGCAGGTCCATGTTGGGGACAGCCGTCTTGAGCAGCACCTCGTCGGCCGACATGCCCCGCTCCATGAGCAGGTTGTAGACCGTCAGGTCGAGTTCCATCGGGTTCACGCCGAGACCCACGGACAGCGCGCCCTGCGGATCGAAGTCGACGAGCAGCACGCGGCGCCCGTACTCGGCGAGAGCGGCACCCAGGTTGATGGTCGACGTGGTCTTGCCCACGCCGCCCTTCTGGTTGCACATCGCGATGATCTTCGCCGGACCGTGGTCGGTCAGCGGACCCGGGATCGGGAAGTACGGGAGCGGGCGTCCGGTCGGGCCGATCCGCTCACGGCGCTGGCGGGCAGCGTCGGGGGCGAGGGTGGCCGCGTACTCGGGGTCCGGTTCGTACTCCGCGTCGGGGTCGTAGAAGTGCCCCTCGGGCACATTGTCGTAGTCGGCGAATCCCGTGGGCGTATCGCCGCTCAGGTCGCCGGCCCTGGAGTTCACGTCTAGGCCGTCCATGCTCTTTTGGGGCGTCGTCATGTGCTGGTGGTTTGCGAAGGTGCGTACTGCGACGGAGCCGACAGCTTCGAGCCCGGCAGGACTCTGGCCCCGCTCAGGGACGCCTGCTCCACCACCCCCAGGAGTAAATGTCGACTCATTCACAAGTCGTCTTACCTCCTCGGACGTGACCAGGACACTTATCGATAGGTCAGCGTGGCACCATGCCGACGGTTGGCGACTCTATGGCGTGTCACCACTCAGCGGCAACACAATCCGCCGGACCCGGCACGATGTGTCGGCAACCGAACACCACTCTGTCAAGGGCGTCCGAGCTGTCGCTGCGAAGTTTCGCGGGTGCGCGAAAGGGTTAAAGGGTTACGTTCGAGGCGAGTTGAGCGGGATCTCGGGGTGGTCTGCAAACGCCTCCGGCCGGACCTTGCGGGCAAGGTCCGGCCGGATACGTGAGATTGACGTCAGTCGTTGACGGGTCAGCCGAGCAGCGTGCTGAGCTCGAGGGTCTCGAGGCCGTGGGCCTCGGCGACCGGACCGTAAACGACCTGGCCGTCATGGGTGTTGAGGCCCAGTCCGAGCGCGGGGTCACGGCGCAGCGCCTCGACCCAGCCGAGGTTCGCGAGCTGCACGATGTAGGGCAGCGTGGCGTTGGTCAGCGCGTAGGTGGAGGTGTTCGGCACCGCGCCCGGCATGTTGGCGACGCAGTAGAAGACCGAGTTGTGGACCTGGAAGGTCGGCTCGGCGTGGGTGGTCGGACGGGAGTCCTCGAAGCAGCCGCCCTGGTCGATCGCGATGTCGACAAGTACACTTCCGGGCTTCATCTTGGCGACGAGCTCGTTGGTGACCAGCTTCGGCGCCTTCGCACCCGGGATGAGGACGGCGCCGATGACGAGGTCCGCCTCGACGACCGCCTTCTCCAGCTCGTAGGCGTTGGAGACGATCGTCTTGATCTTCGTGCCGAAGATCTTGTCGGCCTCGCGGAGCTTGTTGATGTCGCGGTCGAGCAGGGTCACGTGGAAGCCCATGCCGATGGCGATCTGCGCGGCGTTCCAGCCGGAGACGCCGCCGCCGATGACGACGCACTCGCCGGCGTGGGTGCCGGGGACGCCGCCCGGGAGGACGCCGCGGCCGCCGGCCGAGCGCATCAGGTGGTAGGCGCCGACCTGCGGGGCCAGGCGGCCCGCGACCTCGGACATCGGGGCGAGCAGCGGGAGCGCGCGGTTGGCGAGCTCGACCGTCTCGTACGCGATGGCGGTGGTGCCGGACTCCAGCAGCGCGTCCGTGCACTCGCGGGAGGCCGCCAGGTGCAGGTAGGTGAAGAGCGTCTGGTCCTTGCGGAGGCGGTGGTACTCCTCCGCGATCGGCTCCTTGACCTTCAGCAGCAGGTCGGCGGTGGCCCAGACCTCGTCGGCGGTGCCGAGGATCTCCGCGCCGGCCGCGACGTACTCGGCGTCCGTGATCGAGGAGCCGACGCCGGCGTTCTGCTCGATGAAGACCTGGTGGCCGTTGCGGACCAGCTCATGCACGCCGGCAGGCGTGATGGCGACCCGGAACTCGTTGTTCTTGACCTCGCGGGGGATGCCGACCTTCATCGTCGATCACGGTCCTTGACTCAGGGGGAAATAACGGGGCACTTCCATACATACCCGCCCACAAGAGTGCGCAACGGGATGCACCACGAGATGGCGTGGTGAACCCAGTTTAATGAAGGATGAGTCGCTGTCTAGCCTTGCAAACGAATAATCTCAGTCGGATCCACTGCGGATTTCGCAGGCTGCGGGGTCGTCTCCCAGCAATCTGTCTGCTGCGGAGCGGTGCAGCCTCGCGGCCGCGGGGTCCCCCAGCCGGTCCAGCGTGTCGGCCAGCCGGACCTGGAGCGCGGCCTGAAGCCGCTGGTCGCCGGCCCTGCGCGCCAGCTCCACCGCCTCGCGGCAGGTGTGCAGGGATTCCTCGGGCCGGCCGGCGTACTCCTGGATCCGCGCCATCTCGCTCAACGCCTTGGCCTGGCCCGGGACATCGGCCAGTTTCCGGTAGCCCGCGGCGGCGGCCCGCCAGCTGCGCAGCGCGTCCCCGTACCGGCCCGCGTACGTGTGGACGTTGCCGAGCCGTCCGTACAGCCGGGCCTCGTCCGCGCGCTCCCCGCGGGAGAGGGCCTGGGCGAGCGCCCGGCCGAACCAGTCGGAGGCCCGGTGCCAGTCGGCCAGCTCCTGGTAGGCCCCGCCTACGGATTCCATCGCGCGGCCCGTCGCGTACGGGTCGTTCGCGGCCCGTCCGGCGTCCAGGGCGGCCCGGTAGCGCTCGAGGGCCTCATGGGTGCGGCCGGTCTCCGCGTCCAGGTCGGCCAGGTTCAGCAGGGCAGCGGCCTGCTCCCGGTGCAGGCCGCGGCGCTCGGCCACGTCCAGGACCAGGCGGTGCAGCCCGTACAGCTCGGGGGCGGCCTCCGCGGTGCCCCGGTGGTCCGCGAGGGCCCGTACGAGGGCCGCGACCAGCCGGCGGGCCAGGGTGTCCAGCTCGCCGTCGGCCACCGCCAGGGAGGCGGCCGCGGTGAGCGCCGGGAGCCGGGTGTCCAGCCAGACGGCGGCGGCCCGCCGGTCGGGGAACCGCAGGGCGCGCGGGAGGCCGTCCAGCACCTCCTGGAGCTCGGCGTCGGGTTCGTCGCCCTCGGCGGCCGCCATGGCCCGGCAGGAGTGCAGCAGCCGGACGGTCCGCTCCAGCATGCGGGCACGGGCCAGCTGGACCTCGGCGGGCCGCTCCTTGGCCTCCAGGAGCGCCTGGAGCATCGGCGCGAGGGAGCCGGGCAGCAGGAAGAGGCCGTCGTGGGCGTGCCGGACGAGTCCCAGGTCGGCGAAGTCGTCCAGCGTGGACTGGGCGGCGGCCACGGAGCAGCCGGCCAGGGCGGAGGCGGTGTGCGAGTCGACGAGGCCGGCGGGGGCGAGCGGCAGCAGGCGCAGGGTCCGCTGGGCGGGCTGCGGCAGGGAGTCGTAGACGAGCCGGAAGGCGCGGCCGAGCGGCCCACCGGTGCCGCCGGCGCCGCCGGGCATGTCGTGGAGCTGCTTGGCCACGTCGGCGACGGCGGCCTTGGGGCGGGCGGCCAGCCAGCCGCCGACGAGTTCGAGGGCGGCGGGCTGGCCCCCGCACGCCTCGGTGAGGGACTCGGCGGCCCGCGGGTCGGTGGTGACGCGGGTGTCGCCGATGCGGCGGGCGAGCATCGCGACGGCGGAGACGGTGTCCAGGCCGCCCAGGGTGCAGGGGCGCACGTCGGGGATGCCCGTGAGCGGGCCCTCGGCGGTGACCACGACGAGGCAGTCGGGGGTGTCCGGGAGCAGGGCGTCGACCTGGTGCGGATCGGCGGCGTCGTCGATCAGGATGATCGCCCGCCGCTCCTGGAGCGCGGTGCGCAGCACGGAGCTGAGCTCGTCCTCGCCGGCGCCGGGCGGAGTGCGCTGTCCCAGTTCCGCCAGCAGGCCGCGCAGGGCGCGCTCGGTCGCGACGGTCTCCCCGCCGGGGGCGGTGAGCCTGGTCCGCAGCACGCCGTCGGGGTACTGGTCGGCGACCTCGCGGACGAACGTCTCCGCGAGGGTGGTCCGGCCGGATCCGGGGCGCCCGGCAACGAGCAGCACCCGCGCCCGGGGAGCCTTGGCCTTGCGGCCGGAGAGGGTGTCGAGCCCGGTCCGCGCGATGTCCTCGCGCAGCTCCTTGAGCTCACGCCGCCGCCCGACGAAATCCGTCACGGATCCGCTCCTCTCCCTGCCTTCGGATGGCGAGCGTAGTTCACGCAGAGCGACGGCCCGTGTGGAGCGCGGCGGGTAAATCCCCCAATCGGATCAGCGGATGTTCGGCTTTTCCCTCGCGCAGGCGGCTCTCCTGCCAGGGGCACGGGCGGCTCCTCCCCGCCCACGGCGCGGGCGGGCTCCCCCTGCCTGGTACGCGCGGGCTCCCCCCGCCTGGCGGCCCGGGCGGTCTCGCCTGCCTGCGCCCCGGGTGGCTTCCGCTGCCTGCGACGCGGCGGGCTCACCGGCCTGGGGCGCGGGTGACTTCCCTGCCTCCGGCGGTGGGTTGGCTTCCGCCACCTGCGGTACCAGCGGTTCCCCCTGCCGGCGGCACGGGGCCCCTGCCTGGGGTGCGGGTGGCTTCCCCGGCCTGCGGTGCCGGCGGTTTCCGCTGCCGGCGGCGCGGCGGCTCCCCTGCCGGCGGCATGGGCGGTCCTCTCACCGCCTGGGCGCCCGTGCGGCCGCCGCCCCGCGACGCAGAGCGGGGTCCGGCCCCGGACCCCGCGCCTCGATCGCCGCCGGGGGCTCGACGCGGGCGCAGGCCGGGTTCCCCGGTTACGCCTCGTACGGCCGGGCCGGCCACGGGGCGAGGGCCGGGCGGAGGGCGTCGACGCCGCCCTCGCAGGCCAGTGCGGCGGACAGCGCGAGCGCCCCGGTCACCAGACCGGGGTTGCCGAGCTCGCCCGCCAGGATGCCCCGTACCAGCTCCGCCAGCGGGACCCAGGTCACCTCCATGTCCGCCTCCTCCGAGCCGGACTCGGAGTAGCGCTCGCCGTCCGCCTCGGAGACGCCCCGCGCCAGGAAGACCCGGACCGCCTCGTCCGACCCGCCCGGTGAGGCGTAGAAGTCGACCAGCACCCGCCAGTCCTCCGCCTTGACGTGCGCCTCCTCGTAGAGCTCGCGCTGCGCGCCGAGCAGCGGGTTCTCCCCGGGGACGTCCAGCAGTCCGGCCGGCAGCTCCCACAGCCGGCGCCGCACCGGGTGCCGGTACTGGCTCAGGACGAGCACCCTCCCCTCCTCGTCCAGCGCGAGCACGCACACCGAGCCGGGGTGCACCTGGTAGTCGCGGCGGGCGGTGGAGCCGTCCGGCATCCGGACCTCGTCGGAGTCCACCGCCGTCTTCGCGCCCTGGAACGGCCGCCGGGTCGACAGGGTCTCCCAGGTTTCCGACGTGTCCTTGATGTTCATGCCCCGAAGCCCTCCACAACGCGCGACAGCCGGGGTACGGATCTTCCGTACCCCGGCCGTCTACGTTATGCGGTCAGCCGCTCACTTCGCGGACTGCTGCCGCTCCACGGCCGCCTTGACCAGACCCGCGAACAGCGGGTGCGGGCGCGTCGGGCGCGAGCGCAGCTCCGGGTGGGCCTGGGTGGCCACCAGGTAGGGGTGGACCTCGCGCGGGTACTCGACGTACTCGACGAGCTTGTTGTCCGGGGAGGTGCCGGAGAAGACGAGGCCCGCCTTCTTCTCCAGCTCGCCGCGGTAGGCGTTGTTGACCTCGTAGCGGTGGCGGTGGCGCTCGTCCACGTACGCCTCGTCGCCGTAGGCCTCGCGCACGATGGAGCCCTCGGCGAGCTTCGCCGGGTACATGCCCAGGCGCATGGTGCCGCCCAGGTCGCCCGCGCCCTCGACGAAGGCCAGCTGCTCCTCCATGGTCGAGATGACCGGGTGCGGGGTGGAGGCGTCGAACTCGGTGGAGTTGGCGTCCTCGATGCCCGCGAGGTTGCGCGCGGCCTCGATGACCACGCACTGCAGGCCCAGGCACAGGCCGAGCAGCGGGATCCTGTTCTCGCGGGCGTAGGTGATCGCGCCGACCTTGCCGTTCACGCCGCGGTCGCCGAATCCGCCGGGCACGCAGATCGCGTCCACGTCGGAGAGCTGGGCCGCCGCGCCCGCGGGGGTCTTGCAGTCGTCGGAGGTGACCCACTTGATCTGGACGCGGGCCTTGTTGGCGAAGCCGCCGGCGCGCAGCGCCTCGGTCACCGAAAGGTAGGCGTCGGGCAGGTCGATGTACTTGCCGACGAGCGCGACCTTGACCTCGTGGTCGGGGTTGTGGACCCGGTCGAGGAGGTCTTCCCAGACGGTCCAGTCGACGTCGCGGAAGGGCAGGTCGAGCTTGCGCACGACGTACGCGTCCAGGCCCTCGGTGTGCAGGACCTTGGGGATGTCGTAGATCGACTTGGCGTCGATGGCCGCGACCACGGCCGCCTCGTCCACGTCGCACATCAGCGAGATCTTGCGCTTGATGCTGGTGGGCACGTCGCGGTCGGCGCGCAGCACGATGGCGTCGGGCTGGATGCCGATGTTGCGCAGGGCGGCGACGGAGTGCTGGGTCGGCTTGGTCTTCAGCTCGCCGGAGGGGCCGATGTAGGGCAGCAGCGAGATGTGCACGACGAAGACGTTGTCGCGGCCGACCTCGTGGCGGACCTGGCGGACGGTCTCCAGGAACGGCAGCGACTCGATGTCGCCGACGGTGCCGCCGACCTCGGTGATGACGACGTCGACGTCGTCGGTCGCCATGCGGCGGATGCGGTGCTTGATCTCGTTGGTGATGTGCGGGATGACCTGCACGGTGTCACCGAGGTACTCGCCGCGGCGCTCCTTGGCGATGACGGTGTTGTAGACCTGGCCCGTGGTGACGTTGGCCGAGCCGTCGAGGTCGACGTCGAGGAAGCGCTCGTAGTGGCCGATGTCCAGGTCGGTCTCGGCGCCGTCGTTGGTGACGAACACCTCGCCGTGCTGGAACGGGTTCATCGTGCCGGGGTCGACGTTCAGGTACGGGTCGAGCTTCTGCATCGTGACCCGCAGGCCGCGCGCCTTCAGGAGCGCACCCAGGCTGGAGGCCGTCAGGCCCTTGCCGAGGGAGGAAGCGACACCCCCGGTGACGAAGATGTGCTTGGTCGTCATGGATTTGGGCGGCATCGCCAAGAGGGGGCTCCCGTGGTCGCGAGGTGAGGTGCGTCCGGCGCCGGCCACCGTCGATCCGGAAGGGTCTCAGGGGGCGCCGAAGCTGCGGTTTCGGGGCCCCTGATTCGCACAGGCAGACCACCGGTCCACGGGGTACCAGCCTATCAGCGCCCGGGCCGGTCCGCCTCCGGCCACGCGCCGTCGCCGGGTCGTAGCAGAGCGCCGAAGTGCGCCGGGGCGGAGATCCCGCGGCTCACCCGTTCGGCCGAACGGCATTCCCCGCGGCCTGGAGAAGATCACTAGGGTGCCGTCATATCCTGCTCGGATATTGCACACATCACCGCCGGGCAGTCCGTCGGACGGCCTAACCGAGCCGATATACGGAATCATGGGCTCACGCGGGGATCCCTGCACACAGGAGACCGCGCAAACGCGCATTGCAAGCGCCCTACGGGGCGGACGTGGCCGTTCGACTGGAGATGCACGTGTCCGGGCGCATCGAGGATTACGCACTGATCGGTGACATGCAGACCGCTGCCCTGGTCTGCCGGGACGGGGCCGTGGACTGGCTGTGCCTGCCCCGCTTCGACTCCCATGCCGTGTTCGCGGGCATTCTCGGCACCGAGGATCACGGGTTCTGGCGGATCGGGCCGGCGTTCCCGGCGGGCGCCGAGGCCCCGCGTGCCACCCGCCGCCGCTACCGCGGCGACTCGCTGGTGCTGGAGTCCGAGTGGGACACCCCGCGGGGCAACGTCCGCGTGATCGACTTCATGCCTCCCCGCGAGGACCACGCGCCGCAGCTGATCCGCATCGTCGAGGGCGTCAGCGGGCGCGTTCCGATGCGCTCGACGCTGCGTATGCGTTTCAGCTACGGCCGGGTGGTGCCGTGGGTGCACAAGGTCGACGGCCGCACCGTCGCCGTCGCCGGCCCCGACTCCGTCTGGCTCGACACCGACGCGCAGACGTACGGCAAGGACCTGACGACGTACTCCGACTTCACCGTCGGGCCCGGCGACCGGGTGGCCTTCAGCATCAGCTGGCAGCCCTCCCACCGCGGCGCGCCCGAGGCCCCGGACGCCGAGGCGGCCCTGGACTCGACCGCCGAGTTCTGGCGCGAGTGGGTCGACCAGTGCACCTACCACGGGCCCTACCGCGAGGCCGTGGTCCGTTCCCTGATCACCCTCAAGGCCCTCACGTACGCCCCCACGGGCGGGATCGTCGCCGCGCCGACCACGTCCCTGCCGGAGGAGATCGGCGGGGTGCGCAACTGGGACTACCGCTACACCTGGCTGCGGGACGCGGCCATCACCCTCTCCTCGCTGCTGCGCACCGGCTACCGCGAGGAGGCCCGCGCCTGGCGCGAGTGGCTGCTGCGCGCGGTGGCCGGCGACCCGGAGAACCTGCAGATCATGTACGGGATCGCGGGCGAACGGGAGCTCGGCGAGACCGAGCTGGACTGGCTGCCCGGCTACGAGGGATCCCGGCCGGTCCGCGTCGGCAACGGCGCCGCCGGCCAGCTGCAGCTCGACGTGTACGGCGAGGTCACGGAGGCCCTGCACCTGGGCCACATGACCGGCCTGGCCCGCAGCGACTACGCCTCCCTGCTCCAGCTCAAGCTGATCCGCTACCTGGAGACGCACTGGTCCGAGCCCGACGAGGGCATCTGGGAGGTGCGCGGCCCGCGCCGGCACTTCGTGCACTCCAAGGTGATGGCCTGGGTGGCCGTGGACCGCACGATCAAGCTGATCGAGAGCGGGGACGCGGACGGCCCGCTGGAGCG
Source organism: Streptomyces sp. A0592 (assembly GCF_004795115.1). Lineage (NCBI taxonomy): Bacteria > Bacillati > Actinomycetota > Actinomycetes > Kitasatosporales > Streptomycetaceae > Streptomyces > Streptomyces sp. A0592. The sequence continues at coordinate 16,803 of NZ_SSBM01000030.1, read as the reverse complement.
GTGGCGGGAACTGCGCGACGAGATCCACCAGGACGTGTGCGAGAAGGGCTACGACAAGGAACGCAACACCTTCACCCAGTCGTACGGGTCGAAGGAGCTGGACGCCTCCCTGCTGCTGATCCCGCAGATGGGCTTCCTGCCGCCGGACGACAAGCGGGTCATCGGCACCATCGAGGCGATCCAGCGCGAGCTGTCCACGCCCGACGGTTTCATCCTGCGCTACCCGACGGCGGGCGAGGAAGCCGGTGTGGACGGTCTGGAGGGCGACGAGGGAGCTTTCCTCGCCTGCTCGTTCTGGATGGCCGACGACCTGGCGATGATCGGCCGGGTGGACGAGGCACGGCGGCTGTTCGAGCGGCTGCTGGCCCTGCGCAACGACCTGGGCCTGCTCGCGGAGGAGTGGGATCCGCGGCTCCAGCGGCAGGTGGGGAACTTCCCGCAGGCGTTCAGCCACGTTCCGCTGATCGACACGGCCCTGCGGCTGACCGCGAGCGGCGCGTACGGCGGCTGACGCCCGCGGGCGCCCCGTCCGAAGGGCCGTCCGAAGGGCAGCCCGGGCCGTCCGGGCGGGGCGCGGTGGCCACCGCGCCCCGGTGATCCTCCGGGCCTAGGCTGGAAGGGTCCTATGCCCTCCGTCCGTTGGAAGGGGGCAGCCATGGCTCCCCTCTCGAAGGCGGGCGCGGCCCTGACCGCGCTCCGCGAGGATCTGTCCGGTGAGGTGTTCGCTCCGGACGATCCGGGCTACGACGGGGCCCGGACCGTCTTCAACGCGATGATCGACCGCAGGCCCGCCGTGATCGCCCAGTGCGAGAGCGCGGAGGACGTGGTCACCGCCGTGCGCTTCGCGAGGGACCTGGACCTGAAGATCGCCGTGCGGGGCGGCGGGCACAGCGTCTCCGGCTCCGCCCTCGGTGACGCCGCCCTGGTGATCGACCTGCGCCGGATGCACGAGGTCACCGTCCACCGGGGCGCCCGCGCGGTCCGGGTCGAAGGCGGGGCGACGATGAGCCACCTGGACCGGGCGTGCGCCCCGTACGGGCTCGCCACCACCGGCGGCCGGGCCTCCACCACCGGGGTCGGCGGCTTCGTCCTGGGCGGCGGCAGCGGGTGGCTGGACCGCAAGTGCGGGCTGGCCGTGGACAACCTGCTGGGCGTGGAGCTGGTGACGGCCGACGGATCGGTCGTGGAGACCACCTCCGAGGAGCACCCCGAGCTGTTCTGGGCCCTGCACGGCGGCGGCGGGAACTTCGGTGTGGCCACCGCCATCACCCTGCGGCTGCACGAACTGCCCGCCATGGCGATCGCCTTCGTCCTCTACCTGCCGGAGAACGGTCCCGAGGTGGTGCGGACCTACCGGGACCTCCTGGAGGGCGGGCCGGCGGAGGCGAGCGGGGGCGTGATCTACCTGACGGGCCCCCCGGACGACGACTTCGTACCACCGCACCTGGCCGGGAGGCTGGTGTGCGCGGCGCTGCTCACGTACGCGGGCCCGGAGGAGCGGCTGCGGGGGCTCGCCGAGCCGCTGCTGGCACTACCGCACGAGGCGGCGATGGTCACCGCCATCCCGTACGCCGACCTCCAATGCATGATCGACGACCCGCCGGGGCTGCGGAACTACTGGTCGGCGGAGTACCTGACCGCCGCACCGGACGCGTTCGTCGACGCGTTCTGCTCCCGGGCCTCGTCGATGCCGGTGCCGACCGGGACCCAGCACATCCTGTTCCCGCAGGGCGGCGCGATCGCCTCCGGCCCGGCCGACTACCCGGTGCCGTACCGGGACTCCCCCTGGGCGGTGCACCCGTTCGGGATCTGGGAGGACCCGGCCGACGACGAACGCTGCAGGCAGTGGGTCAAGGACGTCCGCGCGGCCGTGCAGCCGTGGAGCACCGGCGCGGTGTACCTGAACTTCACCGGGGACGAGGGCTCGGACCGGGTGGTCTCGGGGCTCGGCGCGGACAACATGCGGCGGTTGGGACAGGTCAAGCGCGCGTACGACCCGGACAACGTCTTCCGCTTCAACCACAACATCCGGCCGGCCTGACCCCCTGATAGCGTCCCGCGACATGGACAGTCAGGGCGGGATCACGGTTCAGCGGGCACTGGAGCTGCCGGGGCTGCGCAGCGGCCTGCCGGAGGTGGTGGCCTGCGCCGACCGCCTGGGCCGCACCGTCCGCTGGGTGCACGCGGGCGAGGTTCCGAACATCGCCTCCCTGCTCAAGGGCGGTGAGCTGCTGCTGACCACGGGGCTCGGCCTGGGCACCCGACCCGCCGAGCAGCGGGCCTTCGTACGCCGCCTCGCGGACCGGGGCATCGCCGCGCTGGTGGTGGAGCTGGGCCCGCGGTTCACGCGGCTGCCCGCCACGCTCGTGGAGACGGCGCGCGCGGCGGGGCTGCCGCTGGTGCAGCTCCACCGGGAGGTCCCCTTCGTCGCGGTCACCGAGGAGGTCCACACCGAGATCGTCAACGGCCACTACGCCCTGCTCCAGCGGGCCGAGGAGGTCCACCGGCGGTGTACGGAGGCCCTGTTGGGCGGCGGGGGCATCCCGCAGGTGCTGCGCATCCTGGCCGACTTCACGGGGAACCCGGTCTTCCTGGAGACCCCGGACGGGCAGCTGCTGTACGCGGCCGCCAGCTCGGCCGGGGACCCGGGCGCGGACCCGCTCCAGGTCTGGGAGGGGCTGCGCGGCCAGCGCGAGGCCGAACCGTCGGCGAACACCGTGGTCGTCGACGTGCCGGGCGGCGGCCACGGCACGGGCTCGGTGCGGGCCCGGGTGGTCCTGGTCGGGGTCTCGGCCCCGCTGCTGCCGGTGCACCGGATGGCGGCGGAGCGCACCGCCGGCGTGCTGGCCGTGGTCCTCATGCAGGCGCGCCAGGAGGAGGAGCTGGCGGCGCGCGGCCGGGGCGACTTCCTCACGGACCTCGCGGAGGGCCGCATCTCGGCGGAGGACGCGCCGGGGCAGGCCCGTGTGCTGGGCTTCAAGCCGGGCGCCGGGCCGCTGCTGCCGGTGGTCATGCGGCTGTCGGACCTCGGCCCGTCCGGCAACTGGGCCGTCCTGGCCCGGGCGGTGCTGGAGGAGCTGTCGTCCGTCGGGGTCCCGGTCCTGCTGGGGGTCCGGCCGGTCGAGGGCCGGGTGCCGCTGCTGGTGTCCCTGCGGGCGGAGTCTGAGCGCACGGCGGTCGCCGACCGGGTCGCGGCTGCGCTGCGGGCGGGCGTCGAACGCGCGGGCCTGGACCGGGCCACCGCCCCGCCGGCCGTGGTCGTCGGCGTCGCGGGCGGCTGGGCGGCGGCCTCGTCGGGCCTGCGGCACGCCGCGGAGACCGCGACCGCGGCCCACGGCCTGCCGGCGCGGCCCTGGTACGACGCCCGGCGCCTCGACATCGATCTGCTGCTGTGGCGGCTGCGCGAACACCCGGACCTGGCGGCCTTCGTGGACCGCGCGATCGGCCCGCTGCGCGCGCACGACGCCGCCTCGAGGCCGCCGCTGCTGCCCACCCTGGAGACGTACCTGGCCCATGCGGGCCGCAAGGCGGAGACGGCCCGTGAGCTCCACCTGAACCGGCAGACCCTCTACAACCGGCTGGCTCGCATCTCGGAGCTGCTGGGCACGGACCTGGACGACCCGGAGACGGTCCTGTCCCTGAGCCTCGCCCTCCGCGCCCGCCGCCACGCCGGCCCTTCCTGACGCCACCCCTTCCTGACGCGCCCCTCGCACCCCTCGGCCCCTGGGGGCCTCGGGGCAGAGCCCGCATATCCAGCCCCGCCAGGGGGCACCTCCCGGCGGTAGCCGGGGGCTAGCGGTGGCGTTCCATCAGTTCGTCGTAGACGGACAGGACCTGGGCCACGGTGTCGTCCTCCGACGGCCAGCTCGCGGCCTGGATGCGCCCGGCGGCGGCCAGGTCGGCCCGGCGGGCCGGGTCGGCCAGGAGGCCGGTCACGGCCGAGGCGAGGGCCCTCGCCTCCCCCGGCGGGACGAGCACCGCGCCCTCCCCCACCAGCTCCGGCACACCGCCCACCGCCGTGGCCACCAGCGGCACGCCCGCCCGCAGCGCCTCCTGCGCCAGCAGTGCCCGCGCCTCCCACCGGCTCGGCAGGACCGCCAGGTCCGCCGCGGCCAGCAGCTGCGCCGCGTCCCGGCGTCGTCCGAGCAGCCGGACGGGGAGCCCCTCCGCCTCGATCCGTCGGGCCAGTTCGGCCCGTAGGGGTCCCTCGCCCGCGATCACCAGCAGCGGAGCCGGTTCCAGCGCCCGCCACTCGCGGGCCGCGTCGAGCAGGACGGAGTATCCGCGGTGCGCGACCAGGCTGCCGACCGCGATGAGCAACGGCCGCTCCACGACGCCGAGTTCCGCCCGCAGCTTGCCCGGGTCCGATACGCCCTCCGGGGCCGCCGGGAAGGCCACGGGCGCCAGCCGCGCATCCCTGGCGCCGCGCCGGCGTGCCAGGTCCACGAGGTCCGAGGAGGCGCCGAGCACCACCGCGGCGGCCCGTGCCACGCGCCGTTCCAGCATCCGGCTCAGCCGCCCGAGCGCGCCGTGCGCCGTCGGGCCGTCTCCGTGCCAGGTCACCACCAGCGGCACCCGGCGCCCGCGTATGGCCAGCGCGGCCCGCAGGCCAGCCTTCACCCCGTGCGCGTGGACGACGTCCGCGCCGGCGCAGGCTGCCCGCAGCACGCTGACCGCATCGGGCGCGAACTCCGCCCCGGCGCCGGTGAAGTCGTACTCCCCCTCGGCCTGGACGGGAGCGCACACCGTGACCCGCACCCCGCGCGCGGCGAGCCCGGTGGCGAGCGATCGGACGTGCGTGCAGCTGCCCGCGCCCGCACCGTCGCCGAGCACGTGGACGGTGCGCAGCGGGCGCCCGTAGGGCTGTGCCGCGGCGGAGGTGGAGACCGGGGAGCTGCTCACTGGCCGAAGCTCCAGGGTGAGGGAAGAGTCAGAGACGTCGCCAAGGATGCCAGTCCGCACGCGCGTTCCGGGACCATACGGGTGCGGATCCTGTGCGAGATACGGCCGGAGACCTTCCGGCCTCACCCACAAGGCGTAAGTGGAATCCGGAGAGTGACGTGCCGATCGGTCTGTTTCGGGCCCGAACCGGTCTTTCACGGACAAGCGGAAGGCCCGGAACGTCATCCGGTCCGGGCCCTCCAGGTGGTGTGCGGGCTCACACGTCGGCGCGCGCCGCCGCCAGCAGTTCCTCGGCGTGCGCCCGCGCGGAGACGGAGTCCTCGTGGCCTGCGAGCATGCGCGACAGCTCGCGGATCCGGTCCTCGCCCTCCAGGACGGTGACCCCGCTTCGGGTGACCGAGCCGTCGTTGGTCTTCTCCACCAGCAGCTGCCGGTCGGCGAAGGCCGCCACCTGCGGCAGGTGCGTGACGACCACGACCTGCGCCGACCTGGCCAGCTTCGCCAGGCGCCGGCCGACCTCGACCGCCGCCTTGCCGCCGACGCCGGCGTCGACCTCGTCGAAGAGGTACGTGGGCACCGGGTCGGAGCCCGCGAAGACGACCTCGACAGCGAGCATCACGCGGGACAGCTCACCGCCCGAGGCGCCCTTGGCGATCGGCCGCGGCTGGGCGCCCGGGTGCGGGGCCAGCAGCAGTTCGACCTCGTCGGCGCCGGAGGGTCCGTAGGCGACCGGGCGGCCGTCGACTTCCACTCCTTCGGGGTCCTCGGTCTGCCGGATGTCGATCGTCACCCGGGCGTGCGGCATCGCCAGCGATGCCAGCTCCTCCGTCACCGCGGAGGCGAAGCGCGTCGCCGCCTCCACCCGGGCGTCGGTCAGCGTCTGTGCCAGCAGGGACAGTTCGGAGCGCAGTCCGTCCCGTTCCGCGGTCAGCTCGGTGATCCGCTCGTCGTCGCCGTCCAGTTCCAGGAGCCGCGCCGCGCCCTGTTCGGCCCACTCCAGCACCGCGTCCACGGTGCCCCCGGTGCCGTACTTGCGTGTCAGCTGCGTCAGGGCGGCCCGGCGCTCCTCCACCGCGGCCAGCCGCAGCGGATCGGCGTCGAGGTCGTCGGCGTAGCCGGCCAGCTCGCCGGCCACGTCGGCGAGCAGGATGCCGAGCTCGCCGATCCGCTCGGCGAGCGCGCCGAGCGCCGGGTCGTACGACCGTACGGCTTCCAGGGCCCGGTGGGCTCCGGCGACGAGCATGTTGGCGTCGATGGCCTCGGGGTCCTCGGGGTTGCCCGCGAGCGCGGCGTGCGCCGTCTGGGCCGCCGAGGCCAGCGCTTCGGCGTGCCCGAGCCGCTCGGCCTCGGCCGAGAGTTCGGCGTCCTCGCCGGCCACCGGCTCCACGGCCGCGATCTCGTCGAGGCCGAAACGGAGCAGATCGGCCTCCTGGGCCCGTTCCCGCGCCCGGGTGGTGATCTCCTCCAGCTCCACGGCGACCGCGCGGAGCCTGCGGTAGGCCGAGCCGTACTTCTCCAGCGGGACGGCGACGGCGTCTGCGGCGTACCGGTCGAGCGCCTGCCGCTGCCGGGCGGGGCGCAGCAGCCCCTGCTGGTCGGTCTGACCGTGTACGGCGACCAGGTCGTCGGCGAGTTCGCCGAGCAGGCCGACGGGCACGGAGCGGCCGCCGACGTGGGCGCGCGAACGCCCCTCGGCGGACACGGTCCGGCTGATCAGCAGGGCGCCGTCGTCGAGCTCGGCGCCCGCTTCCTCGGCGCGTACCGCGGCGGGGGCGTCCGGGCGCATGACGATGCGGCCCTCGACCACTGCCGCCTTGGCCCCGATCCGCACCAGGGCCGGGTCGGCGCGACCGCCGAGCAGCAGCCCGAGGCTGGTGACGACCATCGTCTTGCCCGCGCCGGTCTCGCCGGTCACGGCGGTGAAACCGGGCGACAGCTCGACCACCGCGTCGTCGATGACCCCGAGCGACCGTATCCGCATCTCCTCAAGCACGGGACGACCATACCGAGGTTTCCCGGGTGCCATGTGACGTCACCCGCCCCAAGTTCTTCGAACGCATGTGCTATTAATGCTTTCGCGTCCGACGCCGAGCGACAACACCCGCCATCCGGGCCGGGCTTGCGGGCGGCGGGGCACTCCGGCGCCCGCCGCCGGTTGGGGCGGGCCCGTCAGTGGGGCGCGCCACGCCAGCCCGACACCGGCAGCGCGAACTTCGCGACGAGCCGGTCCGTGAACGACGCGTGGTGCAGCCGGGCGAGCCGCACGGGCACCGCACCGCGCCGGACCTCCACGCGTGCCCCGGCCGGCAGCTCCAGCGTGCGCCGGCCGTCGCACCACAGGACCCCGTGCGGGGTACCGTTCTGCACCTCCACGGCCAGGACCGAGTTCGGCGAGGTCACCAGCGGCTTCGCGAACAGCGCGTGCGCGCTGATCGGCACCATCAGCAACGCCTCCACCTCCGGCCAGACCACCGGCCCGCCCGCGGAGAAGGCGTAGGCCGTAGAGCCCGTCGGGGTGGCGCAGACGATCCCGTCGCAGCCGAAGCCGGTCACCGGGCGCCCGTCGATCTCCAGGACCACCTCCAGCATCCGCTCCGGGGAGACCTTCTGGACCGCGGCCTCGTTCAGCGCCCAGTCCCGGTGGACGACGTCGCCGTTCGTCCGCACGATCACGTCGAGGGTCATCCGCTCCTCGACCTCGTACGAGCGCGTCACCACCCGGTCCACGACCTTGTCCAGGTCGTCGCGCTCCGCCTCGGCGAGGAAGCCGACCCGGCCCAGGTTGACGCCCAGCATCGGCACGCCCGAGGCCCGTGCGAGCTCGGCGCCGCGCAGCAGGGTCCCGTCCCCGCCGAGCACCACCAGCAGCTCGCACCCGTCGAGCACCCCCGGCGTGGACTCGGTGACGAGCTCCACCTCCGGCGGCAGCGGCAGGTCCACCGCCTCGTGGTCGAAGACGCGTACGCCCAGCCCGCAGCGCAGCAGGCCCTTGACGACCAGCTCGGCGCTGCGGATGGCCGCTGGCCGTCCGGTGTGCGCGAGCAGGAATACGGTGCGTTCCCCCGAAGAATCTGTCACTGCGGCCCCTCCGCCACTGCACGATCAACGTCCGCCGGGTCGAGTGCCGGTGCCCCCGCCCTCAGCCACAGAAAGTACTCGACGTTCCCCGACGGCCCCGGCAGCGGACTGGCGGTGACCCCGAGGACACCCAGTCCCAGCCCCGCGGCGCTGGCCGCCACCTCGCGCACGGCCTCGGCCCGCAGCTCGGTGCTGCGCACCACGCCGCCGCTGCCCAGCCGGTCCTTGCCGACCTCGAACTGCGGCTTGACCATCAGCACCAGGTCCGCGTCCGGCGCCGTGCACCGCACCAGCGCGGGCAGCACCAGGCCGATCGAGATGAAGGACAGATCGCCGACGACGAGGTCCACCGGGATGCCGTCGATCTGCTCGACGGTCAGCTCGCGCACGTTCGTGCGGTCCTTCACGGTGACCCGGTCGTCGCTCTGCAGCGACCAGGCGAGCTGCCCGTAGCCGACGTCGACCGCCATGACGTGGGCCGCGCCCGCGCGCAGCAGCACGTCGGTGAAGCCTCCGGTGGACGCGCCGGCGTCCAGCGCCCGGCGGCCCTCGACCCGCAGCCCCTGCGGCCCGAAGGCCGCGAGGGCGCCCGCGAGTTTGTGCCCGCCGCGCGAGACGTAGTCGGGGTCGGCGTCGTCCTTGAGGACCACGAGGGCCGCGCTGGTCTCGACCTGGGTGGCGGCCTTGGTCGCGGTGGTGCCGCCCACGGTCACCCGGCCCGCGGCGATCAGCTGCGCGGCGTGCTCGCGCGAGCGGGCCATGCTGCGGCGTACCAGTTCGGCGTCCAGGCGGCGGCGTGCCACTCCTGCCACGTTCGGTTCAGCTCCTGTTTTCGTACGGTCCGGGGACGGGCGGTGCGTCCAGCGCGGTCAGCGCCTCGCGCAGCCCCCGGTGCACATCCTCGTACACCTCGACGTGTCCGTCCGCCCCGAGGTGGTCCGCGTCCGCCAGCCGCGCCAGGTGCGCGTCCACCCCGGCGTGCCCGGTGGGGGTGCGTACGACGCCCAGCGCCGCGGGCCCGGCGGGCTCCGCCGGCGCCGCGGACTCGGCGGACTCGGCGGACTCGGCGGGGGCTCCCGCGCCGACCTCGGCTCCGGCATCGGCTCCGGCCGCGCTCGGGGCCTCGGCCCGGGTCTCGGCTGCTTCGTCGGTCATGCCACGACGCTACCCCGAAGCGCACCCACGGCGACGCGCGGCTCTGCGGTACGGTCGTGATCACGATGGCTACGATCCAGGAGTGCCGTGAAGCACTCGACCGACTCTCCGACAACCTCGCGCGGGCCGAGGACGGCGTGCGCGGCGCGGCGGCGTTCGACCGCTCCCTCAGCTGCCACATCACGGACCTGGACCAGACGTTCACGGGCCGCCTCGACGGAGGCCGCATCCGGGTGGACGCGGTCGCACCGGGCCCGCCGGTCCGCAAGGCGGAGATCCGCCTCGCGATGACCGGCGACGACCTGGTCGCTCTGGTCGCGGGCGAGCTGAAGTTCGCGAAGGCCTGGGCCTCCGGCCGGATCCGGCTGGAGGCCGGCTTCCGCGACCTGCTGCGGCTGAAGAGCCTGCTCTAGGCGGCAGCGGCCGTCCCCGAGCCACTACACCTCGGCGGCCGCCTGTTCGCGGGAGCGGCGCGCCGCCGGGATCACCAGCGGCGTCCCCGTCTCCGGGTCGTCGATGACCTGGCAGCGCAGCCCGAACACCTTCTCCACGAGCTCCGCGGTGACCACCTCCTGCGGCGGCCCCTCGGCGATGACCTTCCCGCCCCGCATCGCGATCAGGTGCGTGGCGTAGCGGGCGGCGTGGTTGAGGTCGTGCAGCACGGCGACGAGGGTACGCCCCTGGGTCTCGTGCAGTTCGGCGCACAGGTCCAGCACGTCGATCTGGTGCTGGATGTCCAGGTAGGTCGTCGGCTCGTCGAGCAGCAGCAGCGGCGTCTGCTGGGCCAGCGCCATCGCGATCCACACGCGCTGCCGCTGCCCGCCCGACAGCTCGTCCACGGCCCGGTCCGCGAGCTCGGCGACCCCGGTCGAGGCCATCGACTCGTTCACGATCCGCTCGTCCTCGGGCGACCACTGCCGCAGCAGGCCCTGGTGCGGATACCGGCCGCGCGAGACCAGGTCGGCGACCGTGATGCCGTCGGGCGCGATCGAGGACTGCGGGAGCAGGCCCAGGGTCTTGGCGACCTTCTTCGCGGGCATCGACCCGATGGCCTGCCCGTCCAGCAGGACCCGCCCCTCGGACGGCTTCAGCATCCGCGACAGGGCCCGCAGCAGCGTGGACTTGCCGCAGGCGTTGGGGCCGACGATCACCGTGAAGGAGTTGTCGGGGATCTCCACCGACAGGTTCTCGGCGATGACCCGCTGGTCGTAGCCGAGGGTCACGTTCTCCGCGGTCAACCGCTGCACTTGCGCACTCCTGAGGTTCATATACGTCCTGCCTTGCGCTCGGTGACGAGCAGCCAGAGCAGATAGACACCGCCGACCAGCCCGGTCACCACGCCCACCGGCAGCTGGTCCGCGCCGAAGGCCCGCTGCGAGGCCCAGTCCGAGAGCAGCAGCACCACCGAGCCCATCAGGGCGGCGGTCAGCAGGTTGGCGCCCGGCGAGCGGGTCAGCCGGCGTGCCAGCTGCGGCGCGGCCAGCGCGACGAAGCTGATCGGCCCGGCAGCGGCGCTCGCCGCCGTGGTGAGCAGGATCGCGGCCAGCATCAGCAGCAGCCGGGTGCGCTCCACCCGCACCCCCACCGCGTACGCCGCGTCGTCGCCCATCTCGATCATCCGCAGGGCCCGGCTCTGCCCCAGCACCAGCGGGAACAGCACCGCGCAGGTCACCAGCAGCGGCCACACCTGCGCCCAGTCCCGGCCGGCCAGCGAACCGGTCAGCCAGACCATCGCCCGCGAGGCCTCCACGAGCTGGGCCTTGGTGATCAGGTACTGGATGACGGCCACCAGCATCGCCGAGGCGCCGATGCCCACCAGCACCAGCCGGTAGCCGTGGATGCCCCGCTTGTACGCCAGCAGGTAGACGGCGGCGCCGGCCAGCAGTCCGCCGAGCAGCGCGCCGGCGGCGACCTCCGTCGCCGAGCCCTTCAGCAGGATGATGACGACGAGGGCGCCGACCGCGGACCCGTACGAGAAGCCGAGGAGGTCGGGCGAGCCGAGCGGGTTGCGGGTAACCGACTGGAAGACGGCCCCGGCCATCCCGAGGGCGGCGCCGACCAGCAGCGCGACCAGCACCCGGGGCAGCCGCAGGTCGTTGACGATGAAGTCGTTGGCGGGGGTGCCGTTGCCGAACAGGGTCTGTACGACGTCCCACGGCGCGATGTCGAAGTCGCCGGTGCCGATCAGCAGGACGGCCATGACGAACGCGGCGAGGACCAGCAGGGCGCCGACGGCCAGGGCGCGCCGCTCGATCCGCAGCGACATCCCGCCCGGGAGCCGCACGGGACGGGCTTTGGCGGTCACGGTCACAGCTGGGCCATCCTCTTGCGCCGGACGAGGTAGATGAAGACGGGCCCGCCGATGAGCGCGGTGACGACGCCGACCTGCAGCTCGGCGGGCCGGGTGACCACCCGGCCGACGACGTCCGCGCCGAGCAGCAGCACGGGCGACAGCACGGCCGAATAGGCCAGCACCCAGCGCATGTCCGGTCCGGTGAACACCCGCACCAGGTGCGGGATCATCAGGCCGATGAAGACGATGGGCCCGCAGGCGGCGGTCGCCGCACCGCAGAGCAGGGTGATGGCGAGCATCGCGCCGACCCGGGTCCGCGTCAGGTTCGCACCCAGCGCCCTGGCCGTGTCGTCACCCATGGCCATCGCGTTGAGCGGTCGGCCGAGCGACAGCGCGAGCACCGCGCCGACCAGCAGGAACGGAGCGACCTGCCGGACGGTGTCCATGTTGGCCGAGGCCAGCGACCCCACCGTCCAGAACCGCAGCTTGTCGAGCGCCTTGCTGTCCATCAGCTGCACGGCGTTGATGTAGCCGACGAGGGCCGCGCTGGCCGCCGTACCCGCGAGGGCGAGGCGCACCGGTGTGGCACTGCGGCTGCCGCCCAGCACGTACACGACGACCGAGACCACCGCCGCGCCGAGGAAGGCCCACCACACGAACTCGCTCAGCGAGCTCGCGCCGAAGAAGCTGATCGCGGAGACCACGGCCGCCGCGGCGCCGGCGTTGACGCCGAGGATGCCTGGCTCGGCCAGCGGGTTGCGGGTCAACGCCTGCATCACCGCGCCGGACAGACCGAGGCCGAGGCCGACCATCAACCCGAGGAGGGTGCGCGGGACCCGGAGGTCCCGCACCACCACGTCCGAAGTGGTCCCCGAGTAGTGGAAGAGGCCGTGCCAGACCTCGTCCAGGGGCATCTGCTTGGCGCCGACCGCGATGCTCAGCACCGCGATCAGGGCGAGCACCGCGAAGGCGCCGGCCAGACCCGCGGCACGCGCGGCATGGCGTGGGCGGGCGACGGCGTCCGGCGGGGGCGCCGCACTCGGCCCGGATTCAGGGGGACTCTCAACCAACACGCAGGTTAGGTTAGCCTAGCCTCCGCCTCGAACGGCCTCCGGAGGTCACTGAAGACCCAGCCTGGCCAGCGCCTTCGCCGCGTCCAGCGTGCACACGTCCTCGGCGGCCGCCGTCCAGGCCGCGGCGCACAGCGCCCGCAGACCGTCCAGCGGGTCCGAGCCCCCTCCGCCGTCCTCGCTCAGTTCGAGCACGCCGTTGTTCAGCGCGACCGCGGTCCAGCCACCGCAGCGGAACCCCTCCGCGGCCGGCACCACCTCCGGCTGTCCGGCCAGCAGCCCGCGCAGGTCCCGGTCGACGTAGGTCGGCCGGTGCCGGGGCTCGGCCCGCAGCAGCTGCTCCGCGTCGGTCACTCCGGTCAGCACCAGCAGCGAGTCCACCTCGCCGTTGAAGGCGCCCTCGATGTCGGTGTCGAGGCGGTCCCCGACGACCAGCGGCCGCTTCGCCCCGGTCCGCAGCACCGTCTCCCGGTGCATCGGGGGCAGCGGCTTGCCCGCCACCTGCGGTTCCGCGCCCGTGGCGATCCGTACGACCTCCACCGCGGCGCCGTTGCCCGGCGCGATGCCCCGCGCACCGGGGATCGTCAGGTCGGTGTTCGACGCGTACCACGGCACACCCCGGTTGATCGCGTACGAGGCCTCAGCGAACCGGCCCCACGCCAGGTCAGGGCCCCCGTAGCCCTGCACGACCGCCGCCAGCCCCTCCTCGTCGGCGGACTCGACCGGCACCAGCCCGCGTTCGCGAAGCGCCACCCGCAGCCCTTCCCCGCCGATCACCAGCACCTTGGAGCCCGGCTCCACCTGCTCCGCGATCAGCCGGGCCACGGCCTGCGCCGAGGTGATCACCTCGGCCGCGTCCGTCGGGATGCCCAGTTCTCCCAGGTGCTCCGCCACCGCCTCGGGGGTCCGCAGGGCGTTGTTCGTCACGTACGCGAGGTGCATGCCGTCGGCGCGGGCCGCCGCGAGGGACTCCACGGCGTGGCCGATGGCCCGCCCACCCGCGTACACCACGCCGTCCAGGTCCAGGAGAGCGGTGTCGTACGCCTGGTGCAGACTCTGGTCACACGCCGCAGGACTGGTCCTGATCTGCCGGGTCATTCTGGCCGCTCCCTGTGAGATCGATCTTGTCCGATTCCGTACTGCCCCGATCATCCCGCATGGCGAGACGCGATTTACCATGCACCAATGACCACTTCTGGCACCGCGGACCACGGGCTGCGCCTCATCCCGTTCCATGGCCTGCGCTACGTCCCGGAGCGTGTCGGCAGCCTCGCCGCCGTCACCTCGCCGCCGTACGACGTGGTCGTGCGCCCCGACGGAGTCGACCATCTCGAGTCCGCCGACCCGCACAACATCGTCCGCCTCATCCTCCCGCAGGCCGGCACCCCGGCCGCGCGCAACGAGCAGGCCGCGCGCACCCTGCGGGACTGGCTCGCCGGGGGCATCCTGTCCGCCGACCCCGAGCCGGCCCTGTACGTGTACGAGCAGCGCCGGACCGGGCTGCTGCAGCGCGGCATCATCGGCGCCCTCGCCCTGTCCACCGCCGATGCCGGCATCGTCCTCCCCCATGAGGACGTCATGCCGGACGTGGTGACCGACCGGGCGGGCCTGATGCGGGCCACCTCCGCGAACCTCGAACCGCTCCTGCTCACCTACCGCGGCGACGACCCCGGCGCGGGGGCGGCGGCGGTCGTCGAGCGGACCGCCCAGCGCGCGCCGCTGCTGTCGACCACCACCGAGGACGGCTTCCAGCACCGGCTCTGGGCCATCACGGACCCGGCCGAACTCGCCGCCGTCACCACGGATCTCAGCCACCGCCAGGCGCTCATCGCGGACGGCCACCACCGCTGGGCGACGTACCTGCGCCTCCAGGAGGAGCACGCCTCCCCCACCGCGTGGGACTTCGGCCTGGTGCTCCTCGTGGACACCGCCCGCTATCCGCTCCAGGTCCGCGCCATCCACCGGATGCTGCGCCGCCTCCCGGTCGCCGACGCGCTGGCCGCCGTCGCCGGTCACTTCCGGGTCCGACCGGTCGACGGGCCGCTGCCGCTGGCCCTGGACGCCCTCTCTGACGCGGCGGAACGCGGCAACGCCTTCCTCCTCGCCGGCGACGGCACCTTCCACCTGGTCACCGATCCCGACCTGGCCCTCCTCGACCGCACGGTCCGCCACGACCGCCCCGAGGCCTGGCGCCGGCTGGACGCCACCGTGCTGCACGCGACGCTGCTCGACGCCCTCTGGCACGTCCCGGACGCCCCCGACCAGATCACGTACATCCACGACGCCGCGTCCACGGTGGCCATGGCCGAACGGCACGGGGGCACCGCCGTCCTGCTGCATCCCGTACGCGAGGAGGTCGTGCGGGACCTCGCCCGCCAGGGGGTCACCATGCCCCGCAAGTCGACGTCTTTCGGACCGAAGCCGGCCACCGGCCTGGTCCTGCGTGGACTGGGCTGAACCCCGCCCGGACACGGGCCGGACATGAAGAAGGGCGGTACCCCGTTCGGGGTACCGCCCTTCTTCGCTACGTCAACGTGGCTCAGGCCTTGTCGCCGCGGACGTCGGCGTCGGCCGCGGACTGCTCCGGCGCCTCGTACTCCTCGTCGTCCTCGTCGTAGTACTCGGTGGCGTCGGTGGCGCGCTCGGCCGCGGCGACCTCTGCCGGGTCCTCGTCGTCCTCGTCGTCCTCGTCGTCCTCGTCGTCCTCGATGTCCTCGTCCCGGTCGTCCTCGGCGAGGTCGTCGTTCTCGACCTCGTCGTCGTCGGACAGGTCGATCGCGGCGTCGACGAACTCGACGCCGTCGAGCTCGGCGAGACGGTCGGAGGCGTCGGTGGCCCCGTCCTTGTCGGCTTCGAGGGCCTTGCCGAACCACTCGCGGGCCTCGTCCTCACGACCGGCCGCCAGCAGGGCGTCGGCGTAGGCGTATCGCAGGCGCGCGGTCCACGGCTGGACGGCGCTGGACGCCAGCTCGGGGCTCTGCAGGGTCACGATGGCCGCTTCGAGCTGCCCCTGGTCCCGCCGGGCACCGGCCGCGACCAGACGCATCTCGACCTGGCCGGCCTTGTCGAGCTTCTGCACCTCGGGCTCGCCGGCCATGGCCAGTGCCCGCTCGGGACGGCCGAGGCCGCGCTCGCAGTCGGCCATGACCGGCCACAGCTCGACGGAGCCGGTCATGCGCTTGGCGGCGCGGAACTCCGCGAGGGCCTCGCTGTACTTCTGCGTGGCGTACGCGGCGAAGCCGGCCGCCTCGCGGACTGCGGCCACGCGGGAGGCCAGGCGCAGGGCGATGCGCGAGTACGCGTACGCCTGCTCGGCGTCCTCGTCGATCAGTCGGGCGACCATGACGAGGTTCTTGGAGACCTCTTCGGCGAGGCCCTTGGGCAGGCTCAGCAGCTCCTGACGCACGTCGGCGTCGATCTCCAGGCCGGTGACGTCCTCGTCGATCGGAAGCCGCTTGACCGGGTCGCGGTCGCGGTCCGAACGGTAGCCACGGTCGCCGCCGCGGTCGTCGCGACCCCGGTAGCCACCACGGTCGTCACGGCCCCCGCGGAAACCGCCGCGGTCGCCGCCCCGGTCGTCGCGGCGGGGGTACGAGGGACGGTCGCCACCGCGGTCGTCACGACGCGGGTAGGACGGACGGTCGCCACCGCGGTCGTCACGGCCGCCACGGAATCCACCGCGGTCGTCATCGCGACGCGGGTAGGACGGACGGTCCCCACCGCGGTCGTCACGACGCGGGTAGGACGGACGGTCGCCACCGCGGTCGTCGCGGCCGCCACGGAATCCACCGCGGTCGTCGTCACGGCGCGGGTACGAGGGGCGGTCGCCCCGGTCGTCGCGGCGCGGGTACGAGGGGCGGTCGCCACCACGGTCGTCACGACGCGGGTACGACGGACGCTCGCCCCGGTCGTCACGACGGAAGGCGGGACGGTCGCCACCGCGGTCGTCACGGCGCGGGTAGGACGGGCGGTCGCCGCCGCGGTCGTCGCGGCCGCCACGGAATCCACCGCGGTCGTCATCGCGACGCGGGTACGAGGGGCGGTCGCCACCGCGGTCATCGCGACGGGGGTAGGACGGACGGTCGCCGCCGCGGTCGTCGCGACGCGGGTAGGACGGGCGGTCGCCGCCGCGGTCGTCGCGGCCGCCACGGAATCCACCGCGGTCGTCGTCACGACGGGGGTACGAGGGGCGGTCGCCCCGGTCGTCGCGGCGCGGGTACGAGGGGCGGTCGCCACCACGGTCGTCACGACGCGGGTACGACGGACGCTCGCCCCGGTCGTCACGACGGAAGGCGGGACGGTCGC